>DATIRA010000027.1:0-2296 GCA_035470225.1 Steroidobacteraceae bacterium
CCAGCGATGCGGTGTATTGCGGCTCAGCTGCCGCCCGGTCAGTCCGTGTCTCATGTTCGCTTTCTCTGCTCAGCCGGCTCGCGCCGTCAGATGAGGTCCCGTTCCTCTTCGCGCTTCAGGCCCGCCGGCGGCCAGCTCTCGAGGCGCATGCCCAAGGTCAGGCCGTGGCTTTCCAACACTTCCTTGATCTCGGTCAGCGACTTCTTGCCCAGGTTCGGCGTCCGCAGCAGCTCGACCTCGGTCTTCTGTACCAGGTCGCCGATGTAATGGATGTTCTCGGCCTTCAGGCAGTTCGCGCTGCGGACCGTGAGTTCCAGCTCGTCCACCGGCCGCAGCAGCAGCGGGTCGAAATGGAGTTCCATCGGCTTGACCTTGTCCTCGTCCTGACCCTGCAGGTCCACGAACACCGACAGCTGGTCCTTCAGGATCGAGCCGGCGCGGCGGATGGCCTCCTCCGGGTCGATCGTGCCGTTCGTCTCGATCTCGATGATCAGCTTGTCCAGGTCGGTACGCTGCTCGACGCGGGCCGCCTCGACGTTGTAGGTGACCTTGCGGATCGGGCTGAACGACGCGTCGAGCAGCAGCCGGCCGATCGGGCGGCTCACTTCCTCGAAGGCCATGCGCTGACCCGCCGGACGGTAGCCGCGGCCCCGCTCGACCTTGAGCAGCATCGAAAGCTCGCCGGCCTTGGTCAGGTTGGCGATGACGAGATCCGGGTTGAGGATCTCGACGTCGTGGTCACCCTGGA
Organism: Steroidobacteraceae bacterium; assembly: GCA_035470225.1. Taxonomy (GTDB): domain Bacteria; phylum Pseudomonadota; class Gammaproteobacteria; order Steroidobacterales; family Steroidobacteraceae; genus DATIRA01. Next base: position 749 of record DATIRA010000027.1, read on the forward strand.
TGTCGCCGGCGCGAACCGGGCCCGGGCCCTTCTTGACCAGGCGCAGCTCCGACTCGTCGCGGGCGTTCAGCCGGATGGCGACCCGCTTCAGGTTCAGCAGCACCTCGACGACGTCTTCCTGCACGCCCTCGATGCTGGTGTACTCGTGGAGCACGCCGTCGATCTCCGCCTCGGTGATCGCGCAGCCCGGCATCGATGACAACAGCACGCGCCGCAGCGCGTTGCCCAGCGTGTGGCCGAAGCCGCGCTCGAACGGCTCGATCACGACACGGGCATGGCGCGGCGAGGTGGGAGTCACCTTTACGACGCGCGGACGGAGGAACTCGGCAATGGCTGAGTGCATGTAAGTCACCCCGCGTGATTACTTCGAATACAACTCGACGACGAGGTTCTCGTTGATGTCCGGCAGGATCTCCATGCGCTCCGGCAGGGCCTTCAGGACACCCGAGAATTTCGCCTCGTCGACTTCCACCCAGTCGGGAAACCCGATCTGGGCCCGGATCTGCAGTGCCTGCTGGATGCGGGCCTGCTTCTGCGCCTTCTCGCGCAGTGCGATCACGTCACCACCCTTGCACTGGTAGGAGGGGATGTTGACGGTCGCGCCATTGACGGTCACCGCGCGATGGCTGACCAGCTGGCGCGCCTCGTTGCGCGTCGCGGCGAAGCCCATGCGGTACACGACGTTGTCGAGACGGCCCTCGAGCAGCTGCAGCAGCGTCTCGCCGGTTGCGCCCGGACGGCCGGCCGCCTGCACGTAATAGTTGTGGAACTGCCGCTCCAGCACGCCGTACATCCGGCGCAGCTTCTGCTTCTCGCGCAGCTGCAGGCCGTAGTCCGACAGGCGGGTTCGCCGCTCGCCCTTGACGCCGCCCGGCGGCACCTCGAGCTTGCACTTCGACTCCAGCGACTTGACGCCGCTCTTGAGGAAGAGATCCGTGCCCTCGCGACGCGAGAGCTTGCACTTGGGTCCAAGATACCTGGCCATGAAATGATTCCTCGAGGCGGGCCGCGTCAGACGCGGCGCTTCTTCGGCGGGCGGCAGCCGTTGTGCGGTATCGGCGTGACGTCCTCGATGCTGGTCACCTTGAGGCCCGCCGCGTTCAACGCACGCACCGCAGACTCACGCCCGGGGCCCGGCCCGCGCACCTTCACGTCCACGGTCTTCAGCCCGTACTCCTGCGCAGCCGTGCCGGCCCGCTCCGCGGCGACCTGTGCCGCGAACGGCGTGCTCTTGCGCGAGCCGCGGAAACCGCAGCCACCCGAGGTGGCCCAGGACAGCGTGTTGCCCTGCCGGTCCGTGATCGTGACGATGGTGTTGTTGAAGGACGCATGCACGTGGGCGACGCCGTCCGTCACCACGCGCTTGATCTTCTTGCGGCCCTTACCGGACTGCTTCTTGTCGTCAGCCATGCGAATTCAAACCTCAGTCGTGTCCAGGGAAGGATCAGGCCTTGCCCGGAGGTGCGTTCAACTTGACCGCGGCCTTGCGCGGTCCCTTGCGCGTGCGCGCGTTGGTGCGGGTCCGCTGACCCCGCATCGGCAGTCCCC
>DATIRA010000028.1:0-4112 GCA_035470225.1 Steroidobacteraceae bacterium
CAGCTCGACCCCGTGTCGCTGCAGAATCCGCTCGAGCTCGTGGTCGGCGCTGACCTCGCTTTCTCGACCCTCGGTGAAAGGGTAGATCGGCAGGTGGCTGAAGACCACGCGGTGCCGGTACCCCTTCCCGTGTGTCCGCAGCAGCCCATCGAGCCAGCGGCGCTGGCTTTCGTCGAGGGCGCCGACCCTGGTGACGTCGAGCGACACGAACAGCACTCCGCCGAGCGCAAAGGCGTAATTGAACGGGTAGCCCTCCCGGTCCACGAATTCCAGCCCCGGAACCCTGGACTGCCACTGCTCCTGGAATATCTGCCGCTCCGACTGGAAAGACGCGTAGGCGGAAGCATCATGGTTGCCAGGCGTCACGGCGAGCGGAATCCCGGCCTCGGCCAGCGGCGTCGAGACGGTCGTATGAAACGCCGTCCACATCGCCTCGATCGCGGGCGCGGCCAGCGGCGGGTGCAGCCGCTGTCCCGCGACCATGTCGCCGGTGCTGATGACCAGATCCGGCTCGAGTTCCAGTATTCGGGAAACTGCGAGACCAACCCCGGGCTCGTAGCTCGTGCTGCCATAGGAGCCGTTCAGGTCCGAAATCACGATCACTTTGAGCGCGGCCCGTGCCGCGGGCAGCCAGGCCGCGGCGAGCAGCAGCACGGCCAGGGCCGCGAGACGGATGCGGGGGCGCACGACGAGCATGCTCAAGGCGCTTCGCAGTCGAGCTGACGCTCCACGACCTTGCCGGTCAGCAGGAACTCTTCCGGCTCGACGTCGAACCGCAGCCGGCCGGCCTTGCAGCTTTCCGTCAGGATCGCGGCGGCCTGTGCGGTGTTCTGGACCACCTGGGAGAATTCCCGATCCGACAGGCCGAAAGTCGTCCTGACGTATTCGTGCAATGGCCCCGAGGCGGCGAAATCCTGCGCGAGCGCGATCAGGCGCCGGTAGGTGTCGGCACGATAGTGGCGTAGGTTCTCCAGCATGCCGGTTCGATTCGTGTAATTGACGTAACTCAGGCGCAGGCCCGCGTCGTTGTCACCGAGCTCCGTCCGCCGGATGTACACGGGCTCCAGGCCTGCGATGTCCGCGGGAGCCTCACGGGTCTCGGCACGCCTGCGCGCGAGCTTGCTGTCCTGCGTCCAGTACCAGTACGGCACGTAATCCACGTTGCCGATTCGATCCTGCTGACTGAAGATGAAATCGAGCAGCGTGATGTCCACGAGGTCGCTCATCCAGAAGACCATCTGCGCCGGGGTCACCGCCGCGCCCATGGCCTTGGCGAGCTTCGGATCGCGCATCGCGGCCGCCTTGCCCTCGTCGATCGCCTCGGCGAGCGGGCGCGCGCTTCGCAACGCGCGGAACGGGCCTGTTTGCTGGAAATCCCGGTTCTGCCCGTCGCCCCAGCCCGACGCGCGCGTGCCGTTGATCTCTTCGCCGTAGCGCCTGCCCTGCGGATGCAGCATGGCCCCGTAGAGCTGGCCGTCGGGCGTGAACAGCTCGGCAGTGGGCTTGTAGCCGGAGGGATCCTTCTCCGCTGCCTGCAGGGCCAGCCAGGCGGCGTGGTTCATCTTCAGCGCGGGTTTCCCTGCGGACAGGCTGACGCCCTTGTTGCTGACGCGCGCGGCGTGCTGCTGGCGGTCGATCGTCCTCATCACCGCGACCGGCACGTGCACCGACGCATCGAAGTACCGCGAGAAGTGGTAGTAGATCAGAGATGCATTTGCGAAGGTCGCACTCGACTCCCGAGTGTTGACTGACATCTTGAACGAGATCGGGTCGCCCGATGTCCCTCGCTTGTGCACACCGCCTCCGGCGCAGGCCTCGCGCTCGAACCGGGCCGGATCGCCGGCGTAGGGGCCACCGGAGAGGTCGAAGACCAGCGTGCCTGGACTCGTGCTGAAGACCTTCGGGCAGAGCGCGTGAGTATCGCCATAGAAATCGATGCTGCAGAACTCGCGCTCCTTGGCGACGTCTGCCTGCGAGTAACGTCCCCCGGGTGCATGATCGAGCGCGACGCATCGTTCCGTGATGCCTCGTGGCGACTCGAACTCAGTCGCGACGCCCTTGACCTCGGAGGAGGCGAGGGCGACCGGACCGGCGAGGCCGAGTCCGCCGACGGCGAGCAGCAGCGCGGCGATCGCGCGGCAGACATGCTGCGCTGCCGCAACAGATGGGTGGATCCGTGCCGGGCGGGCGCGATTTCCGGCAGAAACGGGCTGTTGGTCGAAAACCACAGTCAAGACAGGCACTTAGGATCGACTCGGTTGCAGGGGTCGGGTATAATGCCGTGAATTTTTACGCAGGTCTCGCCTGAATGAAGCGTTTGTTCGCGTCCATGATCCTGCTCACCTCGAGCTTCCCGGTGCTGGCCGCGGGCGTGACCGGGATCCCGGTGAACATCGAGGAAGCGAGCCGTTCGCATCGGAACGGGAGCGTGGATTTCTGGTCCAGCATGGACGGCAAGCTCCAGGCGGGGCTCGAGCAGATCCTGCGTGAGCATGGCCTTACCGAGGCCGTCCGGTCCGGCCGGCTCGCCGTCGCGGTGGCCGACATCACGGACCCGGGCGCGCCGCGCGTCGCCACGGTCAACGGCGACCAGATGATGTACGCGGCCAGCCTGCCCAAGATCGCGATCCTGCTCGGTGCGATGGACAAGATCCAGCGCGAACGGATCCCGCCGGACGACTCGCTCAGCAACGACATCGTGCAGATGATCCGCTACTCGAGCAACTCCGCGGCGACCCGCGTGCTGCAGTGGGTCGGTCGCGACCCGCTGATCCAGCTGCTGCAGTCGCAGCGCCTGAAGCTCTACGATCCGGCCCACAACGGCGGCCTCTGGGTCGGCAAGGACTACGGCGGCAACCCGGCCTACCGGCGGGATCCGCTGCACAACCTTTCGCACGGTGCGACCGCGATGCAGGTTACGCGGCTGTTCTACCTGCTCGAAAGCGGGCAGTTGCTCGACGCGAATCGCACCGCGCTGATGAAGTCGGCACTCAGCGAGCCCGGTATCCGGCACAAGTTCGTCAAGGGGCTCGAGCAGCGGCCCGAGGCGACGATCTATCGCAAGTCGGGCACCTGGCGCCAGTTCCACGCTGATGGCGCACTGATCGAGTCGGGTGGTCACAAGCTCGTTCTCGTCGGCCTGGTGGACGACCCGAGGGGCGGGGAGTGGCTCGCATCGATCGCGGCGCCGCTGCACGACCTGGTCGTGAAGGGCCAGCAGCCGGCCGCCGGCGCAAGCGTCGCCCACCAACTCGCGCCCTGATCCGCCCGCCGGCCCGGTCACGACCCGACCGGGATGCTCACGGGGCGCCTCCGGCCGTCTCACCCTTGTGCATGTCCTCGATCAGCCGCTGGATCTGCGTGGCCAGCGCCTGGTGCGTAGCGGCCGAGTTCTTTCGCAGCACGTTAGAGATCAGCGTCACGACGTAATGCAGCTGACGGTCCCCCGCCGGGCTCTCCACGATGGCCACCGAGTTCATGTAGTTGCGGACGTTGCCGCGGTACGGGCCGCACTTGAAGTCGGGCTCCGGCTCGCAGCCGTACAGCGATCCTGACTTGAAGTACACCGCGGCGTCCGCGAGTGCCGGCGAGGACGCGTAGCGGATGCGCCGCTCGGTCATGTAGAGCAGACGCTTGATCTGCCTGCTGGACCACTCATCCACCAGGCGTCCCTGCTCCATGCGCAGCACGAGCTGCATCAGCTCATGCGCGGTTCCATAGCTGTTGCCGACGCCCTGCACGAGGCGCTTGCCCTCCGCGGTGAAGAAGCTGCCCTGGCGCAGCATGTGCACGTCGAGCCCGTTGCGCTCGAGCGGCTCGACGAAGGTCCGGTCGAACAGCGCCGTCAGGTCGGCGCGCGGCGTGTCGGCGAAGAACCGCTCGATCTCGTCCTCGCTGACCGGATAGCGCTGGCCGAAATGCCTGAGCAGCATCGCCTCGCGCATCACCATCGAGGATGCGGAGTTCGAGCTCACCGAGAGCATCCAGTCGAGCCATTCCCACAGCGAGCCCTGGTCGCCGTCCTGCACCGGCCGGCGCTTCAGCGTCTTCGTGGCCGGGTCGAACAGCCGGATCGTGTGGTGATCCCAGTGGGCGAAGGCGTCCGCGGTGAC
>DATIRA010000029.1:0-12516 GCA_035470225.1 Steroidobacteraceae bacterium
TCCAGACGTCCCCGTTCAGCACCAGGAACGGTGCCGGCCCGAGCAGCGGCAGCGCGCGGAAGATGCCGCCACCCGTCTCGAGCGGTTCCGGTCCTTCGTCGCGGTAGCGGATGCTGACGCCGAGCGACGAGCCGTCGCCGAGCGCCGCCCGGATCATCTCACCCAGCCAGGAGAGGTTGATCACGATCTCTCGGAACCCGGCCCCTGCAAGCGCACGCAGCTGGTGCACGATCAGCGGCTCGCCGCCGACCTCGAGCAGCGGCTTCGGGCGCAACAGCGTCAGCGGCCGCATGCGCTCGCCGCGCCCGGCGGCCAGGATCATCGCCTTCACGCGGGAGCCGCGGCGGACTCGGCCAGCACCGCCGGCAGCACGCGCTCTGCCACAAGTGTTCCGAGACTGTCGAGCTCCGGATGACCCGCGCAGGCCTGGACGACGTATCCCAGCGTGCGCGGCACGTCCGGAAGATAGCCGGGCTTGCCGTCGCGGTGCCATAGTCGCGCGAAGATGCCGCTCGCCTTGAGGTGGCGCTGCACGCCCATGCAGTCGAACCAACTGAGGAACTGCGCCGCATCCGCGCCCACCGCCACGCCGCTCGCAGCGGCCATGTCGCGCTGCTCGAGCGCCCATTCCCTGACCTGCTCCGCCGGCCACTCGACGTAGCAGTCCCGCAGCAGCGAAACGAGGTCGTAGGTGAGCGGTCCGCACATCGCGTCCTGGAAATCGAGGATGCCCGGATTGCGATCCTCGCAGACCATCAGGTTGCGGGAGTGGTAGTCGCGGTGCACGAACACCTGAGGCTGTGCGAGCGCACTGCGCACCAGCTCGTCGAAGACCGAGCTGAGGTCCCGAGCCTCGGTCGGGGACAGCTGGAGCTGCAGGTGCCGCCGCAGCAGCCAGTCCGTGAACAGGCTCATCTCGAAGCGGAGCAGGCGTTCGTCGTAAGGCGGCAGCCGCGCCACATGTCTGGCGCCATGAGCCTGGATCCGGGTCAGCGCCGACAGCGCGTCGCGGTAGAGCAACTCGGCACGCGCGCGATCGGCAAGCGCCGACAGATACGTCGTCGAGCCCAGGTCCGTAAGCAGCACGAAGCCCTGCGCCTCGTTGCGCCCGAGCACGGCCGGTGCATGCACGCCGATCTGCGCCAGCATCTCCGCGACCCTGAGGTAGGGCACGACGTCCTCTTGTTCCGGAGGAGCGTCCATGACGACGAACGTCTCCCCCGCCCGGGTCACCCGGAAATACCTGCGGAAGCTGGCATCGGCGGAGGCCGGCGCAAGGCCGAAGTCCCGCCAGCCGAGGTCGTGCTCCAGCCATTTGCACAGCAGGTCGAGGCGCTGGTCGGCGTGGCGCTGATGCTGCAATCTCGTCTCCGGGAAGGAAGCCCAATGCGGCGGGCGAAGCGCAATTATAATCGCGTCGATGAGGCCGTCTCCGCCCACTGCCGTCTCCGAAGCAGGACTGCCTCTGACTGCGCTGCTGGCCGGCCTGCTCGTTGCGCTGCCGGCGGCCGGCGCGGACCCGCGCTGCGGCACCGCGGCCGCCACTGATCCGCGGATCGAGGAGCTGCTGCAGGCCGATCCGGAGGACGAGCGGATCGAGATCACCAGCGACACCGGCGAACTCGATCGCAGCGGGGACGCAAAACTGCGCGGAAACGTCAGAATCCGCGTGGGACAGCGCCTGCTCGCGGCAGACGAGGCCGAGGTCAGTGCCGAAGACCGCAGCGCCGCGCTGCGGGGCAACGTCGAGTATCTCGATCCGATGCTGCACGTGCGTGGCGAGGGCGGCGCGTTCGACGGCCAGGGCGGGGGCTCTTTCGAAGGCGCGGAATTCGAGCTTCTCGACCGCTCGGTGCGCGGTGCCGCCGAATCGGTCCGCCTGCGCGGCGAGACCAAGATCGTGCTCGGCAGCGTCAGCTACACGGCCTGCCCGAGCGGGAACGAGGACTGGCGGCTGCGGGCAGGCGAGATCCGGCTGGACCAGGAGTCGCGCATCGGAACCGGTCGCGACGTCAGGCTGGACTTCCTCGGCATGCCGATACTCTATGCGCCGTGGATCACGTTTCCGGTGGGGGACCAGCGCAAGTCGGGCCTGCTGTTTCCGACCATCGGCAGCGGCAGCAAGACCGGTACGCAGGTGACGCTGCCCTGGTACTGGAACATCGCCCCGAATTACGACGCCACGATCACCGGTCGCTACATGTCTTCCCGCGGCTTCCGCGTCGACCCGGAGTTCCGCTACCTGACCGGGCAAAGCAGGGGGCAGATCAACGTCGAGTACCTGCCCGATGACAAGGAGACCGGCGAGGCCCGCAGCTTCGCCGCGCTGCGCAACGTCACTTTCTTCGCGCCGCGCACACGCCTGCTGATCGCGGCAGCCAACGTCAGCGACGACAATTATTTCGAGGACTTCGGGGTCGGCTTCGAAGGCACCAGCGCCACGTACCTGGACCGCAGCGCCGAGATCCGGCATGCCACGACCCACTGGGACCTGCTCGGCGAGCTGCGGGACTTCCAGATACTCGATCCATCCCTCCCGGAGGATGAACAGCCGTACACCATCCTGCCCCACGTCGCCGCGAAGGGCCGCTGGGACGGGCTGCCGCTCGGGCTCGAGGCGGGATTGCGGGCCGACGCGAGCTTCTTCGAACGGGGGCTCGGGCCGGAGGGTACCCGGATCGACGTGGAACCGTCGCTCGGCTGGCGAGCCAGCCGCCGCTCGGCCTATCTGGCGGCCAACGCGTCCTGGCGGCATACCGCCTACGGCCTGAGCGACGTCGAGCCGGGATACGATGACAGCCCGGACCGCTCGCTGCCGGTCGTGAGCCTGGATTCCGGGCTCGTTCTCGAGCGTGACGCCGGCTCCCGCGGACAGCGCACGCAGACGCTCGAGCCGCGCCTTTTGTACCTGTATATCCCGTACCGGGACCAGGACGAGCTTCCAGTGTTCGACACCGACCTGCCGGATCTGAACCTGGTGCAGCTTTTCCGGCGCAACCGCTATGTCGGCGCGGACAGGGTAGGCGACGCGAACCAGGTCAGCGTCGGCCTGACCACGCGACTGCTGGATTCGCGCCTCGGCAAGCAGTACCTCAGCGCGACGCTGGGCCAGGCCTATTACTTCGAGGACCCGAGGGTCACGCTGCCCGATGAGCCGGTACGCGACCGCTCGAGCTCGGACCTGGTCGCGGAGCTCGAGCTGGCGGCCTTCAAGAACTGGAACGCCCGCTTTGGCTACCAGTGGAATCCCGATCAAACCCGCACCGAGAGGTCCGAGTTCTACGTGCAATACGTCCCGGCCAGCGATCGTGTCGTGAATGCCGGCTACCGCTACCGCAGGGACCTGCTCGAGCAGTTCGACGTCTCGGCGGCGTGGCCGATCACCCGGCAGTGGCGCGGCTTCGGCCGCTGGGTGTATTCGCTGAGCGAGGAGAAAACGCTGGACCAGTTCCTCGGCCTCGAGTATTCCTCGTGCTGCTGGGCATTCCGCATCGTGACGCGTCGCTACGTCAGCAGCCGGACCGGAGACTCCGACACGTCGGTCGGACTGCAGCTGGAACTCAAGGGTCTCTCCAGTGTCGGAGTGGACAACGAGGCTTTCCTGCGCGATTCGATTCGTGGATACTCCGCGGTCCCGACCGACCCACAGTCCTGAAATGCCGTTGATTTACAGGGTTTTCTGCCTGCTCGTGCTCGCTCCGGCCGCGATCGCACCGCTCGCCCACGGTGCCGAGCTGAGCACGACCGGCGTGCTGCTGGACGGCATCGCCGCCGTGGTCAACGACGGCATCGTGCTGCGCAGCGACGTGGAACAGCAAGTGCAGCTGATCTCGCGGCGCATCGAGGAACAGGGACAGCAGCTGCCCCCACGGTCGATACTGCGGCAGCAGGTGCTCGAGCGCCAGGTCATGCAGGAAATCCAGCTGCAGCGGGCCGAGCGCGGCGGCATCCAGGTTTCCGATGAAATGCTGAACCAGGCGCTGACCGACGTTGCACAGCGCAACGGCATCAAGTTCAGCGACCTGCCTGCGGCGCTGGAGCAGCAGGGTATCGACTACCGCGCCTACCGGGACGACGTCCGCAGGGACATGACACTCTCGATGCTGCGTCAGAGGGACGTGATCGCGCGGATTTACGTCTCGCCCCGCGAGGTGGAGCAGTGCGTCGCAAAGCGCAAGGAGTCGCCCGGCCAGGACAACGAGTACAGCCTCGGCCACATCCTCGTCGCGATCCCGGCCTCTGCCAGTCCCGAGCAGATCGCGGAACGCGACGCCCGGGCCCGCGGCGTCTACGAACGGGCACGGAGCGGCGAGGATTTCGCGCAACTCGCGATTGCATACTCGGATGCCGGCACGGCGCTCGAGGGCGGCATGCTCGGCTGGCGCAAGGTGAGCCAGTTGCCATCGTTCGTCGCCGACCTGATTCCCCGCATGCAGCCCGGCGACGTCACCGAGCCGATCCGTACGCCGAGCGGCCTTCACATCTTCAAGCTTCTCGAGAAGCGCGGCGGCGATTCCTCGCAGATGGTCTCCCAGGTGCACGCGAGGCACATCCTGATGAAGACCAACGAGCTCGAGGACGACGGCACGATCGAGCGCAAGCTCGCGGACATCCGCCAGCAGGTGCTGGACGGGCAGGACTTCGCGGCGATCGCCTCGGTAACCTCGGAGGATACCGGCTCGGCAGCCGTGGGCGGCGACCTGGGCTGGACCAGTCCGGGCTCGTTCGTGCCGGAATTCGAGGGGCAACTGAACGCGCTGGAGGAGGGTGAGATCAGCGCGCCTTTCAAGACGCAGTATGGCTGGCACATCGTGCAGCTGCTCGGTCGTCGCACTTACGACGCCACTGACGACGTGCTCCGCAACCGCTGCGTCGCCCAGTTGCGCGAGGCGAAGGCCGACGAGGAAATCGAAATCTGGCTGCGTCGCCTGCGCGACGAGGCCTTCGTCGAGTACCGGATGTAGCGTGGCCGCGATCCGTCGGCGACCCGCGATCGCCACTTTGGCGGTGACGAGCGGCGAACCCGCGGGCATCGGACCCGAGATCTGCACTGCGCTGGTCCGGCGGCGCTGGCCATGCAGGCTGGTCGTGCTCGGCGACAAATCGCTGTTCGACTGGCCACCCGGACCCGGGGCGGGGCGCACCGGGTTCCGTGATTACGATCCTGCGAGTGAACCACGCACCGGCGTCGAGTTGCTGCACGTCCCGCTGCGCCGCAAGGCGCGTCCCGGCAGACTCGACCCGCGCAATGCGGACTACGTGCTGGAGATGCTCGACCGGGCCAGCGACGGCTGCATCAGTCGCGAGTTCGCCGGACTCGTCACGGCGCCGGTACACAAGGGCATCATCAACGACGCGGGACTTCCCTTCACGGGCCACACCGAATACCTGGCAGCTCGCAGCGGCGCACGACAGCCGGTGATGATGCTGGTCGGCGGCGGTATGCGCGTCGCGCTGGCGACGACGCACCTGCCGCTGCGCGAGGTCGCCGGGGCGATCACCGCCAGCAATCTGGCGCGCGTCGTAGCGACGCTCGAACGGGCATTGAGGGAGAGGTTCGGCATTCGCAAGCCGCGCATCGTGGTTTGCGGACTCAATCCGCACGCGGGCGAAGGCGGTCACCTCGGCAGCGAGGAAATCGAGGTCATCGCGCCGACGCTGAAGCGGCTCGCCCGCCGCGGAATCCGCGTATCCGGTCCGGTGCCGGCGGACACCGCGTTCCTGCCCGCCGTGCTGGATCGCTGCGACGCAGTGCTCGCGATGTACCACGACCAGGGACTGCCCGTGCTGAAGCGCGCCAGCTTCGGACATGCCGTCAACGTGACGCTCGGTCTGCCATTCGTCAGGACCTCCGTGGACCACGGAACCGCGCTGGAAATCGCCGGCACCGGCCGCGCGGACCCGGGGAGCCTGCTGGCCGCCGTCGGTCTCGCGATCGAACTGGCTGCGTCCAGCGGCCCGAATCGCCGGTGAGCCGCGCGAAGAAGCGCCTCGGCCAGCATTTCCTGCACGATCCCGGCACGATCGCGCGGATCGTGCGGGCCGTTTCGCCGCAGCCGGGCCAGCGCATCGTCGAAATCGGCCCCGGCCGCGGAGCCATCACCGTGCCGCTGCTCGAAGTCGCCGGCCGGATCGACGTCGTGGAAATCGATGCCGACGTGATCCCGCTACTCGAAGCCCGCTGCGCCGGTCACGGGGAACTGCGGGTTCACCTCGCCGATGCGCTGCGATTCGACCTGCTCACGCTGCGCGGAGCGGGCGACAGGCTCCGCCTGGTGGGCAACCTGCCCTACAACGTGTCGACCCCGCTGCTGTTCCATTTTGTCGACCAGCTCGATGCGATCGAGGATATGCACTTCATGCTGCAGAAGGAGGTCGTGGACCGCATCGCCGCGAAACCGGGCAGCCGCGACTACGGGCGCCTGACCGTGATGCTGGCACCGAAGGTCGGCGTGCGCCGGCTGTTCGACATCGGGACCGGCGCGTTCTCGCCACCGCCGCGCGTCGTCTCCAGCTTCTTCGCTCTGCACCCCCATCGCGAGCCGCCGTTCCCGATCGGTGACCCGCGGATCTATGCCCGCGTCGTGAGCGCGGCATTCGGCCAGCGACGCAAGACGCTCCGCAATTCGCTGGCCGGGATGCTCACGGCTCGTGCGATCGAGGCGGCCGGGGTCGACCCCGGAGCCAGGCCCGAGACGCTGGCCCCACAGCAGTTCGCGGCACTGGCGGCGCATGTGCCGGCAGACTGAACATGCGATCCCTGCGGCCGGCCGTATAATGGAGGCGACGCGCCGTTCCCGACGCAGGAGGTCTCATGGCCGTGTACAACAAGCTGCTCGTCTGCCTCGACCTGACCGAGGAGAGCGAGAAGGTCGCAGAGCGGGCCAGGGAACTCGCCGGGGAGTTCGCGGCCGAGATGATGCTGCTGCACGTGGTCGAGTACGTCCCGGTCGAGCCGATGGGCGAGGCGCTGCTGCCGGCGGTGCAGATCGAGGGCGAGCTCGTCGAGCGCGCCAAGACGCGGATCGCGGAGCTGGCGAAGAAGCTCGGCCTGGAGCACTGCGAGTGCCTGGTGCGCACCGGAAACATCAAGACCGACGTGATCCGGCTGGCCGAGGAACGTGGTGTGGACCTGATCTTGATGGGCAGCAGGGAACGGCACGGCGTGTCGATCATGTTCAATTTCACCGAGGACACGGTGCTGCACGCGGCCCCCTGCGACGTGCTGGCCGTGCGTATCAGCGCTTGAACCGCGCAGGGCACGGCCGATGACACGGGCGGACGAGCACAGGATCCGCGTCGACGTGGCGACCAGCTACGTAGAGGAGCAGTCGAGTCCCGGCGAAGGTCGTTTCGTGTTTTCCTACACGATCACGATCCGCAACGAAGGCACTGCACCCGCGCGGCTGCTCACGCGGCACTGGATAATCACCGACGCGAACGGCCGCGTGCAGGAGGTCGCGGGCGAAGGCGTGGTCGGCGAGCAGCCCTACCTGCTGCCGGGCCAGGGGTTCCGGTATTCGAGCGGTGCGATACTCGAGACGCCGGTCGGCACGATGCAGGGCAAGTACCACATGGTCAGCGACGAGGGCGAGCATTTCGAGGCGCCGATTGCGCCTTTCAGGCTCGCGATGCCCGGCCTGCTGCACTGAGCGGATGGCTGTCTACGCGGTCGGCGACGTCCAGGGCTGTGCCGCCGAACTCGAGGACCTGCTCGAGAAGCTGAATTTCGACGTGTCCCGGGACCGGCTCTGGTTCGTCGGCGATCTCGTCAACCGCGGACCCGACTCGCTGCAGGTGATCAGGCGGGTCCGGGAGCTCGGCGACGCTGCGGTGGTCGTGCTCGGCAACCACGACCTGCACCTGCTGGCCCTGCGCGCAGGTCGTGCCGAGCCCGATTCCGGGCTGCAGGCCGTGCTTGCGGCCCCCGACCGGGAGGCGCTGCTCGACTGGCTGCAGAGCAGGCCGTTGCTGCACGACGATCCCCGGCTATCCACCTGCATGGTCCACGCGGGCCTGCCGCCTCAATGGACCATCGAGACGGCCCGCGACTGCGCCGCGGAACTCGAGGCGGCGCTGCGGGGAGAGCGCAGCGGGGAGCTCTTCGAGCGCATGTACGGCAACAAGCCCGACCTGTGGCGCGACGACCTCGACGGCTATGATCGCCTGCGCTTCATCACCAACGCGCTCACGCGGCTGCGGGTCTGTGACCAGGACGGCCGCATGAAGCTGAAATTCAAGGGCCCCCCGTCCCGGATCCCGCGCGGCTGCCTGCCCTGGTTCGAGCTGCCGTGGCGAGGCACTCGCGGCCACCGGATCGTCTGCGGCCACTGGTCGGCGCTCGGCTATCGCGATGCGGGGGGCGTGCTGGCGCTGGATACCGGCTGCGTCTGGGGCGGCACTCTGACGGCCCAGAGGATCGACCGGCCCGAGCCGCCGGTCTCGGTTCCGAACCGCTCAGGAGCCCTCCCCATTGGCGGCGACTGAGGCGGGCTCAAGCACCTCGAGCGTGAGCTGCACACTGTTCAGCGTCAGCTGCCCCGGCAGACAGTCGGTACGGCTTCCTTCGACGACGCGAACGCCCAGCGGCTCGAAGACGTTCCGGACCAGCTGCTCCATCAGTTCGCAGTCCCCGTCCTGGATGCGCGCGAGCCGGCTCGATTCGAAGCGAACCTGCCGCGACACGGCGGGGAACTGCGCCGACGGATCGTTGATGACGGAACGTTCGCCGCGAACCCGTGCGACGAGTTCACGCTTCGCCGCGCCTTTCTGCAGCTCCTCGATCAGTTCCGGAGTCGCCTCGCGCGGCAGGGCCGCCCGGATCCTGACGCGCGGCAGCTCGACCGGCCCGTTCGGATCGTAGCAGGCGCCGATCACGACCGAGTAACCCGGCATCGCACCGAGCTGCTGCAGCACGTAGCGGACCTTCTGCCGGATACCATCGCACGAATAGTAGGTCGTGCGGCCCACATAGGTGAATTCGACCCGCTTCTCCACCCAGATCGCCGGGACCGTGTCGGGCAGGTCGGCCGGCGACAAGACGGCCGGTTCGACGACTTGGGTCGACTCCGTCGCGCCGGGCGGGGACCCGGGCTGAGCCAGCAGCACCGCCCAGGCGAGGCAACCGAGCACGCGTCGCATCCGCATCTCCCGCTACACCTCCAGCGTGTCGGATCTATACTGCCACACACTCGTGCGACGGCACGCGCACCGTAGCGGCGTGGGAACCATTGCGTTGATACTGGAAGTCACAGGCGGCGGCCGCCGCTGGCGTGCGGACGCAGCAGCCCCGGTCGATCTCGCGATCGAGCTCCAGTTCGATGGTCCGCAACCGCGCTTCTTCGCGGACCGGCCGGCGCGCGCCGAGCCGCTGCGCTGCGGCGGATTTACCGGCAGCCTCAGCACGGGCGCGAGCTGCAACTGCGGCCAGTACACGCTGGCCCCTCATTGCCACGGGACGCATACGGAATGCGTGGGCCATCTGACCGATGACGGCACCAGCATTTCGTCACTGACGCCGGTGTCGCCGGCACTCGCGCTGCTGATCAGCGTGGCTCCCGAGCCGCTCGGCGCCGCCGGGAGTCATCCGCTGCACGCCGCACCGGACGACCGGGTGCTCACCCGCGATGCGCTTGCCGGCGCGGCCCGCGACTGGCTCGAGGAGCCCTGGAGCGCGCTGGTCGTGCGCACGCTGCCGAACCCGCCGCAAAAGAGGCACCGTCGCTACCAGGGTGCCGCGCCGGCGCCGTATTTCACTGCTGAGGCGATGCGCTGGGTGGTGGAGCGGAACGTCACTTCGCTGGTCGTGGACCTGCCCAGCCTGGACCGTGCGGACGACGGCGGACAGCTCGAGGCACACCGGACTTTCTGGGGCCTTGCGGCCGGTGCCCGATCCGCGGCCGAGGCGCGTCGCGCCGGCGCACTGGTCACCGAGCTGGCCTACGTGCCCGAGCCCGTCAGCGACGGGCTCTACCTGCTCGACCTGCAGGTGCCCGCCTTCGCCGCCGATGCGGCGCCGAGTCGACCGGTGGTTTTTCCACTGATCGAGGTGCTCTCGTGAAGACGGAACGCGAAGACGCGCTCGCGCTGGACGCGCTGGACCCGCTTGCGGCGTGGCGGGAGCGATTCGTGCTGCCGCGGGACGAGCAGGGTGCGGAACTCGTCTATTTGTGCGGTCATTCGCTCGGCGCGCAGCCGTTGCTCGCCTGCGACTATGTCGAGGAGGTGATGCGGGACTGGCGCAGCCTGGGCGTGGAGGGACACTTCGAGGGCCGGCGGCCGTGGACCCGCTACCACGAGCGACTCGCTGCCCCGCTCGCGCGGCTGATCGGCGCGCAGGCTGCGGAAGTCACGGTCATGAACACGCTGACCGTCAACCTGCACCTGATGCTGGTGAGTTTCTACCGCCCCCGCGGCGAGCGCAGCGCCCTGCTGATCGAGAAGAACGCGTTCCCGTCGGACCGCTACGCGGCCGAATCGCATGTTCGTCTTCACGGACTCGATCCGCGCCGGGACCTGATCGAGCTGTCGGCCCGCGCGGGCGAGCATTGCCTGCGAACCGAGGACGTGATCGAAGCGATCTCGCGCGAGGGCCGCCGCATCGCCACGGTGCTGCTGCCCGGCGTCCAGTACTTGACCGGGCAGCGGCTCGAACTCGAGCCGATCACGGCCGCAGCCCGCGCGGCGGGCTGCGCGGTGGGCTTCGACCTCGCTCACTCGGTCGGCAACGTCCCGCTCTCGCTGCACGACTGCGGCGTGGACTTTGCCGTGTGGTGCCACTACAAGTACTTGAACGCCGGACCCGGCGCCGTGGCAGGCGCGTTCGTTCACGAGCGCCATGGCCGGAACCTGCAACTGCCGCGTCTCGCCGGCTGGTGGGGCCACGATCCGACGACGCGCTTCGACATGGGGCCGGACTTCAGTCCGACCGCCGGCGCCGAAGGATGGCAGCTGGGCAATCCGCCGATCCTGTCGATCGCACCGCTCGCCGCTTCGCTCGAGCACTTCGAGACCGTCGGAATCCACGCGCTGCGGGAGAAGTCACTGCGGCTCACCGGCTACGCGGAGCGGCTGCTCGGTGCCACGCTCCCGGGCAGAGTCAGCATCCTGACGCCGCGCGACCCGGAAGCCCGAGGCGCCGCGCTGTCGCTGCGCCTCGAGTGCGCCCGCGACCAGGCACGCTCGGCATTCGACGGGCTCCGACGACGCGGCGTGCTGACCGACTGGCGTGAACCCGGCGTGATCCGCGCGGCGCCGGTCCCCTTCTACAACAGCTACGACGACGTATGGCGTTTCGTACACGCGCTCGAAGCCGAGCTCGGCTGACACGCGCAAGGCGGGGCTCCGCCCGGGAAGCGAATCGTCGCGCCGGGCCGTGCCTGTTCGATTAGAATGCGCCCCCTCGTTATCCCGCGCATGCAAGGACCCCTCATGATCCGACCGATCCGTGGCTCGCTGTTGCTGTTCATCGTGACGATCGCCCTGCCCGGCGCCGGCGCGCAGGCCGCCGACGTACCCGCGATGGACGAGGCCTCGCGCATGCACTACGCGCTGGGCTACCAGCTCGGACGCGACCTGGCGGGCACCGAATCGCGCCCCGAAGCGCTGCTGAGCGGCCTCGAGGACGGTCGCGCCGGCGCCACTCCGAAGCTCAGCCAGGCGGAGATGGAAGCGGCGATGGCCTCGCTCGGCCAGCGGATGACCGAGCAGCGGGCCAAGTCCCAGGCCGAGGCAGCGAAGAAATACGAGGCGGAAAATGCCGCCTTTCTCGCCGCGAACGCCGGCAAGCCGGGCGTCAAGAAGACGGCGAGCGGGCTGCAGTACAAGGTCATCAGCGAGGGCAAGGGACCCAGCCCGACCGCCGGCGACTCGGTCACCGTCCACTACCGCGGCACGCTGATCGACGGCACCGAGTTCGACAGTTCCTACAAGCGCGGCGAGCCGGCGACTTTTCCGGTGCAGGGCGTCATCGCCGGATGGACTGAGGCGCTGCAGCTGATGAAGGAAGGCGCGAAGTACCAGCTGTTCATTCCGCCCGATCTCGCCTATGGGAACCGGGGTCCGCTCGCCAACCGTCTGCTGATTTTCGACGTGGAGCTGCTCGGCATCGGGGCCGGCGCCGCCGAGTGACCGGCACTGCTGCCGGGGGGACTCAGGCGCGTCGCACCAGCGTGATGAACGTATAGGGGTAGGCATGCCGCTCATCCGCGGCATGCGCCTCCCGCTCACGTTCCAGCCATTCGCCGGGGTCGATCTCCGGAAAGAACGTATCGGCGTCTACGACCGCCTCGACGCGGGTCAGGTGTAGGACGTCGGCCAGCGGCAGCGCCAGTCGGTAGATCTCCGCGCCGCCGATCACGCAGGCCTCCGGCGCATCACCGGCGAGCGCGAGCGCTGCGTCGAGCGAGCCCGCGATTTCACAGCCCGCCGGCTCGAGTTCCTCGCTCCGACTGATCACGATGTTGCGACGACCCGGCAGCGGCCGCCCGATCGACTCGTGCGTACGCCGGCCCATGA
>DATIRA010000030.1:0-1701 GCA_035470225.1 Steroidobacteraceae bacterium
GCGACGTCCAGGAAATGATCGAGCAGCACCGGGCTGTCATTGGAGACCTGCACCGCGCTGCCCATGTAGGCGCATAGGTCCTCCTCGCTGAACACGATCTCCATCGCCCTTCCGCCGAGAACGTAGGACGGACGCACGACCAGTGGGAAGCCGACCTCCGCGGCGAGTCGCACGGCGTCCTCCTCGGTGCGGGCGGTTCGATTCGGCGGCTGCTTGAGCTGCAGCCGCTCGACCAGCTTCTGGAACCGCTCGCGGTCCTCGGCCACGTCGATCGAGTCGGGGCTGGTGCCGATGATCGGCACGTCCGAGGCGCCGAGCGCCCTGGCGAGCTTGAGCGGTGTC
Organism: Steroidobacteraceae bacterium; assembly: GCA_035470225.1. Classification (GTDB taxonomy): domain Bacteria; phylum Pseudomonadota; class Gammaproteobacteria; order Steroidobacterales; family Steroidobacteraceae; genus DATIRA01. The sequence goes on from DATIRA010000030.1 coordinate 343, forward strand.
TGCCCGCCGTACTGGACGATGACGCCGAACGGTTGCTCGACGTGCAGGATCTCCATCACGTCCTCGTACGTGAGGGGCTCGAAGTACAGGCGATCGGACGTGTCGTAGTCCGTCGAGACGGTTTCCGGATTGCAGTTGACCATGATGGTCTCGAAACCGTCCTTGCGCAGCGCGAGCGCTGCGTGCACGCAGCAGTAGTCGAACTCGATCCCCTGCCCGATGCGGTTCGGCCCGCCGCCCAGGATCACTATCTTGCGCCGATCGGTCGGGGCGGCCTCGCACTCCTCCTCGTAGGTCGAGTACAGGTAGGCCGTCGACGTGGCGAACTCCGCCGCGCAGGTGTCGACGCGCTTGAACACCGGACGGATCCCGAACGACAGCCTGCGTTCGCGAATTTCCTGCTCGGTGCAGCCGGTGATCCGCGCCAACCGCGAGTCGGCGAACCCCTTGCGCTTCAGCGTCCGGATCCTCGCGCCGTCCAGCGACGCGAGGCCGCCCGCCGCGAGGCTCTGCTCCTCCGCCACCAGGTCCTCGAGCTGCCACAGGAACCAGGGATCGATGTACGAGGCGCGGTGCACCTCGTCGAGCGACAGGCCGGCGCGGAACGCATCGGCGACGTAACGCAACCGGTCCGGCCCGGGCATGCGCAACTCCTCGAGGAGCTGCTTGCGACTGTCGTCGTTGAGCGGCAGCGGCACGATCGGCGTCAGCCCGTCGATGCCGGTTTCCAGTCCGCGCAATGCCTTCTGCAGCGACTCCTGGAAGCTGCGCCCGATCGCCATCACCTCGCCGACCGACTTCATCTGGGTCGTGAGCCGGTCGTTGGCGCCCGGGAACTTCTCGAACGTGAAGCGCGGTACCTTCGTCACGACGTAGTCGATCGTCGGCTCGAACGATGCCGGCGTCGCGCCGCCGGTGATCTCATTGCGCAGCTCGTCAAGCGTATATCCGACGGCCAGCTTGGCCGCGACCTTGGCGATCGGGAAGCCCGTGGCCTTGGAGGCCAGCGCGGAGGATCGCGAGACCCGCGGGTTCATCTCGATCACCAGCAGGCGGCCGTCCGCGGGACTGACCGCGAACTGGACGTTGGAACCGCCGCACTCCACGCCGATCTTGCGCAGCACCGCGATCGAGGCGTCGCGCATCAACTGGAATTCCTTGTCCGTCAGCGTCTGGGCCGGGGCGACCGTGATCGAGTCCCCGGTGTGCACGCCCATCGCATCGAGATTCTCGATCGAGCAGATGATGATGCAGTTGTCGTTCCGGTCCCTGACGACCTCCATCTCGAATTCCTTCCAGCCGATCACCGACTCCTCGAGCAGCACCTCGCTGGTCGGCGAGGCGTCGAGCCCGCGTGCG
>DATIRA010000031.1:0-3022 GCA_035470225.1 Steroidobacteraceae bacterium
GGGCAGGTCCGATATGTTAAAAAACGCTCGCGACCGGGTGTCCGCAGTTTAGCGTCGTGGTCGCCACGCTCATCCTTGGGGTTAACTGGATATGGAACAAACCGCAGCCAGCAGCAGCCGGCCCCGGCTCGCCGGCCTGAAAGTGCTGGTCATCGACGACAGCAAGACGATCCGGCGGACGGCCGAGACGCTGCTGGTACGCGAGGGTTGCGAGGTCTTCACCGCGACAGACGGCTTCGACGCGCTCTCCAAGATCGCCGACCACCAGCCCGACATCGTCTTCGTCGACATCATGATGCCCCGCCTCGATGGCTACCAGACCTGCTCGCTGATCAAGCACAACAAGGTGTTCAGAACGATTCCGGTGATCATGCTGTCCAGCAAGGACGGCCTGTTCGATCGGGCGCGGGGCCGGATCGTCGGCTCGGAGCTGTACCTGACCAAGCCTTTCACCCGTGAGGAGCTGCTGAACGCGATCGAGACGCATGTCAGTCGCTGATTCGGCAAATCGATCCGGAGGATACCGACCGTGGCACTCGTACTGATCGTGGACGACTCTCCGACGGAGGTTCACGTGATGCAAAAGGCCCTGGAGCAGCACGGTTTCCGCACCGCCGCCGCGGCCGACGGAGACGAGGCCATACGCAAGGCGCGCGAGCTGCACCCGGACCTGATCCTGATGGACATCGTGATGCCGGGCCTCAATGGGTTCCAGGCCACGCGCGAGCTGGCTAACGATCCGCAGACGCGGAGGATCCCGGTGATCATGGTGACTTCCAAGTCGCAGGAATCCGATCGCGTCTGGGGACTGCGCCAGGGCGCCGTGGACTACATAGTCAAGCCGGTCTCGATGGATCTGCTGGTGCAGAAGGCCGAGGCCGCGCTTGCCGGCTGAGATGGAGCGCTCCTTCACGCTGCGCTCGCTCCGCGAGCGCCCGTTCGATCTTCTGGTGGAGTTCGATCGTCGTGCCCGCTCCGCCGCCCAGGGGCAGCCCGAATCGGGCGCCAGCGGCGCGGAATGGGTCGGGGTCGCCTTCAGGCTGGGTGGCGAGGCTTTCCTGCTGGCGCGCGAGGAAACGCGCGAGGTGATGGGCTATCCGCTGTCCGTGACACGGGTGCCGGGCGCACGGCCGTGGATCCGCGGGCTCGCCAACATTCGCGGGCAGTTGCTGCCGGTGATCGACCTGCGCGCCTTCCTCGGCTCCGGCCACACGAGCGTGACGCGCTCGACGCGTGTGCTCTCGGTCAATCACCGGGAGATACCGGCAGGGCTGATCGTCGACGAGGTGATGGGCTTCAGGCGCTTCTACGAGAGCGAGTTCGCCGCCGACCTGCCACCGACGCTGCTGCGGTGCGAGCGCTACCTTGCGGGCGCCTTCAAGCGCGGTACCGAGGTCTGGCCGGTGTTCAGTGGACGTCATTTGCTGGAAAGCCAGCAGTTCATGCAGGCCGCGGTTTCCTGAGCCGGACCGGCGCCAGGACAGTCGGAGACGGGTGAAAATAATGAGCGAAAGAATCGACGCTGCGAGGCTGCAGCCCAGGCTGCTCGGCGTGGCACTCGTGTCCGCGCTGATCGCGGCAGCCATTCTGCTGCTGGCCGGCAGGGTCTCGACCGGACAGGCACAATCGCAGGAGCGGGCGGCAGCCGCGGCGAGCCTGTCGCAGAACATTCCGCTGCAGGCCGGCGCGGCGGTGCGCGGTTCGGCACCGGCGTTCGATTCGCTGGCTGAATCGCAACGCAGGCTGGAGCGGTTGCTGCAGCAGGCCGGCACGGCGGGCGAAGGTGGCGCGCTGCCGGGCGGCTCGACCTGGCCGATGTTTCTCGAGCAGTCGCAGGCCGTGCTGGACGGCCGCGATGCCGCACTCGAGGCACAGCAGGCGGCGGCGACGGTCAGGGAGATCACCCCGCAGCTGCTCGCCGCGGCCGGCAACGTGCTCAAGGTCCTCGGCCCGTCGAGGCCCGGGACGCTGGTCGCAGCGTTCGAGCGCTTCGAGCTGCGGGCGCAGGCCGTGGCGCAGGATCTCTCCGCGCTGGCCGACGGCACGGTTCCGGTCGAGGCGGTTTCGCGCCGGCTCGTCGAGAACATGGAGTTCATGGGGCAGGTGGTCGGCGGGCTCGCGGGTGAGCCTAACGCGCTCGGTATCGAGCAGGCACCTGCCGGGGCTGCGGAGGCCGTCGGCATGCTCGGCGCCGTCTTCGCGGCCGAACGGCGGACCGTGAACGAGGCGCTGCAGCTCGGCGACCGGCTCGAGCAGATCCAGGCCGCGCGCAACGCGCTCGCCGAGAGCGGTGCCAGCCTCTATGCGGAGCTCAGCCGCAGCGAGCCGGGAGCGGGCTCGGGGCCGATGGCCTGGTTGTCGAATCCCTGGGTGCCGGTGTTCTTCATCGGCCTGACGGTGATTTCGCTGCTGGTGGCGGGCTGGCTGCAGCACTCGCTCAGCAACCTGCGGCGGGTTGCCGAGGAGCAGGCGAGGCAGAACGACCGCAACCAGCAGGCCATCCTCCGCCTGCTCGATGAGCTCTCGAGCCTGGCCGATGGCGACCTGACGGTCCAGGCCACGGTGACCGAGGACATCACCGGCGCGATCGCCGACTCGATCAACTATGCGATCGACGCGTTGCGCGAACTCGTGTCGACGATCGACGACTCGGCCGTGAAGCTCGACGCGGCCACCCGGCAGACTCAGGCGAGCTCTACCCATCTCGCCAAGGGCTCCGCGGCCCAGTCGAAGCAGATCGCCTCCGCGTCCGAATCGGTGGCTGCGATGGCGACTTCGATCGAGGAGGTCTCCGGCAACGCCGAGCGCGCCGCGGAAGTCGCGCGGCATTCGGTGGACATCGCTCACAAGGGCGGCGACGCGGTGCGCCGCACGATCGACGGTATGAACGCGATCCGCGAGAACATCCAGGAGACGTCCAAGCGAATCAAGCGTCTCGGCGAGAGCTCGCAGGAGATCGGCAACATCGTCGAGCTGATCAACGACATCGCGGAGCAGACCAACATCCTCGCGCTGAACGCCT
>DATIRA010000032.1:0-12403 GCA_035470225.1 Steroidobacteraceae bacterium
CTTCGAGACCGATCGCTGGCGCCCGTATTTCGAGCGGCTGCGCCGCGAGGACCCGGTGCATTACCTCGCCGACAGCCCGTTCGGTCCCTTCTGGTCGGTCACGAAGTTCAACGACATCGTGCACGTCGACACGCATCACCAGGTGTACTCGTCGTCGCCGACGATCGTGATCGGGGATCTCACCGACGATATGAAATTCGACAACTTCATCTTCATGGATCCGCCGAAGCACGACGTGCAGCGCGCCGCGGTGCAGCCGGTCGTCGCGCCGGCCAACCTCGCGAAGCTCGAGCCCGTGATCCGCGAGCGCGCGGGCCGGATCCTGGACTCGCTGCCGGTCGGCGAGGAGTTCGACTGGGTGGACCGGGTCTCGATCGAGCTCACGACGCAGATGCTGGCGACGCTGTTCGATTTCCCGTTCGAGGACCGGCGCAAGCTCACTCGCTGGTCGGATCTCGCGGTCGCGACGCCCGAGCTGGCCGGCGCGATGCTGGTGACGCAGCAGGAGCGGATCGCCGGGCTCCAGGAATGCCTCGCCACGTTTTCGCAGCTCTGGCAGGAACGGCTCGGCCGCGAGCCCGGCTACGACCTGATCTCGTTGCTGCAGGCCAGCGAACACACCCGGGACATGGTCCACCAGCCGATGGAATTCCTCGGCAACCTGTTGCTGCTGATCGTCGGCGGCAACGATACGACGCGAAACTCGATCACCGGCGGAGTGCTGGCGCTGAACCAGAATCCGGCCGAATACGCGAAACTGCGCGGGAACCCCGGGCTGATCCCGGGCATGGTGTCCGAGATCATCCGCTGGCAGACGCCGCTGGCGCACATGCGCCGGCGCGCGAAGGAAGATACCGAGCTCGGCGGCAAGCGAATCCGGGCCGAGGACAAGGTCGTGATGTGGTACGTGTCGGGCAACCGTGACGATTCGGTGATCGAGCGGGCCGACGAGTTCATCATCGACCGACCCAAGGCGCGTCACCACCTGTCCTTCGGCTTCGGCATCCACCGCTGCATGGGCAACCGGCTCGCCGAGATGCAGCTGCGCATTGTCTGGGAGGAGATCACGAAGCGCTTCAGCTTCGTCGAGGTCGTCGGCGAGCCGGTCAGGGTGCGCTCGAACTTCGTCAAGGGCTACGAGAGCCTGCCGGTCCGGCTGCATGCAGCCTGACGCGGCGGGCCATCGGGCCCGTCCGTGTCGGTCGCGGCATCCGCCGGCGCTTGCATGTCGTGGCCGCTGCGGGCAGCCTTCGCAATCCGCCGCAAACAATCCTGTCAGGGGTCTGGGCCCTGGGGAGGAGTCGTACATGAAGAGCCTGCTCGTCGCAGCCGCGCTCGCTGCGCTCGCGTCATCCGCTGCCGCGGGTGCCCAGCAGATCACTCCGTCGGAGGCTTATCTCCCGGCGGATACGACCAAGTTCTATAAGGCGCCGGGTTACTCGCCCTACGCCGGGCGCCATTACCCGACGCGTCCGCTCTTCGGCGACGAGCACGTGCACACGGGCTGGTCCGGCGATGCCGGCATGAGCGGCACCACGCTCAGCCCCGAGGACGCATTCCGCTATGCCCGCGGCGAGGAGGTGGTTTCGACCAGCGGGCAGCCGGCGCAGCTTTCGCGCCCGCTCGACTGGATGGCCATCACCGACCATTCCGACGGCATGGGTGTCATCAACCTGATCCGGGAGGGCGATCCCGAGATGATGTCGGACCCGACGCTGAAGCGCTGGCACGACATGATGAACGAGGGCGGCGAGGCCGCCTCGGCCGCGATGATGGAGTTGATCGCCGCGCAGTCCAACAAGAGGCTGCCGCCGCTGATCATGGATCCGAAGTTCGCCAAGAGCGCCTGGGAGCGGACCACCGCGATCGCCGAGAAGTACAACGAGCCGGGACGGTTCAGTGCGCTGATCGGATACGAGTGGACCTCGAACGCGGGCGGCGGCGATAACCTGCACCGCAACGTCATCTACCGTGATGGCAAGGACAAGGCAGACCAGGCGCTGCCGATGACGACGTTCGTCTCGGAGAACCCGGAAGAGCTCTGGAAATGGATGGACGGCTGGGAAAAGAAGACCGGGGGAAAGCTGCTCGCGATTCCGCACAACGGCAATCTCTCGAACGGACGCATGTTCGAGCTGCAGACCTTCGAGGGTAAGCCGATCACCAGGGACTGGGCCGAGCAGCGCGCCCGCTGGGAGCCGCTGTTCGAGGCGATACAGTTCAAGGGTCAGAGCGAGGCGCATCCGAGCCTGTCCCCGAACGACGAGTTCACGGCCGGCTACGAGCTCTGGGATCGCGGCAACCTGAACCTGGTGCCGAAGAAGCCGGGCATGATCCAGCACGAGTACCTGCGGGAGGCCCTGAAGAACGGACTGAAGGTCGAGCAGCAGCTCGGTGCCAACCCGTTCAAGTACGGCATGGCGGCAGGTACCGACACGCACAATGCGCTGGTCGCGGCAGAGGAAGACAACTTCTTCAGCAAGTTCTCCGGCGGTGAGCCGCGAGCCGATCGCTGGGACGAGGACGCGATGAAGTTCGGCGATCGCGTCGTGAAGGGCTGGGAAGAGACCGCGGCGGGCTATACGGCCGTCTGGGCGCTGGACAATACGCGCGAGGCGATCTGGGACGCGATGAAGCGCCGCGAGACATACGCGACGACCGGCACGCGTCTGTGGCTGCGGTTCTTCGGCGGTTACGACTTCGAGGCCAGCGATCTCGACGCGCGCGCTCCGGCGATCCCCGGATATGCGAAGGGCGTGCCGATGGGCAGCGATCTGCCCAGGGCCCCGGCCGGCAAGGCACCGACGTTCATGGTCGCGGCGCTGAAGGATCCCTACGGAGGCAACCTCGATCGCATCCAGATCGTGAAGGGATGGGTGGATGCTTCCGGCAAGACCCACGAGAAGATCTTCGACGTGGCGTGGAGCCAGCCGAACAGGCGCAAGCCCGGGGCCGACGGCAGGCTGCCGGATGTCGGCAACACGGTGGACGTCGCGAAAGCCACCTGGACCAACACGATCGGTGCGCCGGAACTCGGCACCGTCTGGACCGATCCCGAGTTCAATCCTGCCGAGCGAGCCTTCTACTACGCGCGGGTCATCGAGATACCGACTCCGCGCTGGACCGCTTACGATGCCGCCTATTTCAAAGTGAAGATGGCGCCGGAAGTCCCGATGATCACCCGGGAGCGGGCCTGGAGCTCGCCGATCTGGTACACGCCCTGAGCGGCGCCCTGCATTCAAAGGGGACAGATTTATTTTTCAAATAGATCTGTCCCCTTTACCGCAAATAGATCTGTCCCCTTTACCGCCTTTTCCTATTGCCTCGGGAGTCGAGTCGTGAGTGATGGATCGACCGGGACGCGGTCCTGGCTGCGGGAGCCTTTGCTTCATTTCCTGCTTCTCGGGGCGGGGTTGTTCCTGCTGTTCAGGCTCGTCGGTGGCGACTCGCAGGCACCGAAGGAGATAGTCGTCACCGAGGCCCGCGTCGAGGCGCTGGCGGAGAATTTCGCGCGTACCTGGATGCGGCCTCCGACGGCTCAGGAACTCGCCGGGCTGGTCGACGACTACGTCAAGGAAGAGATCTTCTACCGCGAAGCCGTGACGATGGGCCTCGACCGGGACGACATCGTGATCAGGCGACGGCTGCGGCAAAAGCTCGAGTTCATATCCGAGGACGTAGCGGTGGCGACGGAGCCCACCGATCAGCAGCTGCAGGAGTATCTCGACGAGCATCCGGAGAAGTTCGTCGAGCCGGACCGTCAGAGCTTTCAACAGGTGTACTTCAGCCCGGACCGTCGTGGCGAGGCGGCCATGCGCGACGCGGAGAAGCTGCTGAGCGAGCTGCTCGCGGGCCGGGTCACGGCCGATCCGGCCGAGTTGGGCGACCCCACGCTGCTGCCGCAGGGCCTAGAGGCGGCCACGCCGCAGCAGATCGCCAGCACCTTCGGCGAGGATTTCGCGCTGCAGGTCGCCGAGGCGCCGGTGGGTCAATGGACAGGGCCGGTCAGGTCTTCGTTCGGCTGGCACGTGCTGCGCGTTACCGAACGCATGCCCGGCACTGCGCCGACGCTCGAGACGATCCGCCCGATCGTAGCGCGGGAATGGCAGAGCGAGCAGCGACAGAGGGTCGGCGACCAGTTCTACCAGGCGATGCGCAGCCAGTACGACGTGCGGGTCGAGGGCGAGCTGGGCGAACTGCTCGAGAAGTTCAAGGCGACGGAACTCAAGGCCGCGCAATGAAGTTCGTGGGACCCTTACTGCTCGCGGCTGTCCTGTTCGCGATGACCCTGGGCCCGGCCCGTGCGCACGAGGTACGTCCCGGCTACCTCGAGCTCACAGAGACGCAAGAGGATCTTTACGACGTCAGCTGGAAGGTCCCGGCCCGCGGCGAATACCGGCTCGGGATGTACGTGCAGCTGCCGCCGGACTGCAGCGGTGCTCCGAGCTCGGGCACGTTCGTCTCGGGCGCCTACGTCGAGCGTTGGCAGGCGCAGTGCCCCGGTGGGCTGGTCGGCAAGCGCATCACGATCGAGGGGTTGAGCTCGCTGCGCACCGACGTGCTGGTACGGGTCCAGCGCGCGGACGGCACGATGCAGACCGCGCGGCTCACGCCCGAGGAAACCTCGTTCGAAGTGGTCGCTGCTCCGAGTAGCTGGCAGGTGGCAAAGACCTATTTCGTGCTCGGCGTCGAGCACATCCTGCTCGGCATCGATCACCTGCTCTTCGTGCTGGCGCTGCTGTTTCTGGTCAGTGACTGGAAACGACTGATCGCGACGGTCACCGCATTCACGGTCGCGCACAGCTTTACGCTCGCCGCCGCGACCTTGGGGTTCGTGCACGTGCCGCAGGCGCCGGTCGAGGCCGTGATCGCGCTGAGCGTCGTATTCGTCGCGAGCGAGATCCTGCACGTCGCGCAGGGCAAGCCGAGCTTCACGGCGCGGTATCCCTGGATCGTGGCATTCATTTTCGGTCTGTTGCACGGCTTCGGCTTTGCCGGTGCGCTGCGCGAGGTCGGTCTGCCGCAGCAGGACATACCGCTGGCGCTGCTGTTCTTCAACGTGGGTGTCGAGGCGGGCCAGCTGATCTTCATCGTCGCCGTGGTCGCCGTGCTGTCGCTGGCGAGCCGCCTGCTGCCGAAAGGCGATCCGTCCGAGCGAGGGCCCTGGCACGCCGAGCAGCTGATACGCATGCCCGTCGCCTACCTGGTCGGCGCGGTCGCCGCGTACTGGGTCATCGAGCGGGTCGTGGGCTTCTGGGGCTGAGCGGATTCGAGCCCCCCGGACCATGGTCCGATTGCGGCGGGGTGTGGCTGATGGTAGGAATGGTCGCCTTGCAGCAGCGGGCAGCAGCAGGCGGGCGGTTCGTGCGGAAATGAGGCGAGCGGTAGCAGCGACCCTGGGCACCGTGATGCTCGCGGCGGGGATGCTCGGCTGCAGTACGGCGCCCGTCGCGGGTTCGTCCAGCTATCCCGGTTATCGGGAGCGCGCGCAGTCCAGTACGGCCGGTCCGCTCACGGTTTCCGTCGCTGCGCTCTCCGCCGAGGAGAGTGCAGCCGTTTACGGGGTCCCGCTTGCCGAGAAAGGCATCCAGCCCGTCTGGGTAGAGGTCGAGAACCGGGATCAAGTCCCGTACTGGTTGATGTTTCCCGGGCTGGACCCGAACTTCTTCCCCGCGTCGGAGGCGGCCGAGGCGATGGCGGGCGTTGGTGGCCAGAGCACTCTGGCGAAACTGGACGCCCGGTTCCAGGCGCTCGCTTTCAGCAACCCCGTGCCGCCGGGAAGGACGGCGTCGGGCTTCGTCCTCACAAATCTTCACGAGGGCGTCAAGCTCGTCCAGGTTGACCTGTTCGCCGACCGGCGCGGACACAGCATCTCTTTCCTGTCGGTCGTTCCCGGACTGCGCACGGACTACGAGAAGAGCGAGGTCTTCAGGGAGGAGTTGCTCGCGGCCCGACAGGCGACCGACTACACGGACGATGCCGCGTTCCGCGCTGCGCTCGAGGCGCTGCCTTGCTGCGTCACGAACAAGGATGGGTCGAAGAACGGCGATCCGCTCAACCTGGTGGTCATCGGGGGCGTCGACGACGCGTTCCCGGCGCTGGTCCGCCGAGGTTGGACGCCGACCGAAGTGACCTGGAAAGGCTCGGTCATGCGCATGGTGAGCTCGGCGCTGTCCCGGGAGCGTTATCCCTATGCGCCGATCAGCGACCTCTACCTGTACGGGCGCCCCCAGGATCTGGCGTTGCAGAAGGCGCGGGACAACATCCACCAGCGCAATCACCTGCGGCTGTGGCGCAGCCCGATGAGCTATCACGGCAAGCCGGTGTGGGTGGGGCAGATCAGCCGTGACATCGGCAGCCGGATGACCGTCCATTCGCCGACACTGACGACCCACAAGATCGATCCGGACGTGGACGAGGCGGCGCAGGCACTCGTGGAAGACCTGGCCTATTCGCAGGGGCTGCGCGCGATCGGCCTCGTGGGCGGGGTCGGCGCCGCGACCAGGGATGCCCCGCGCGAGAACCTGACGACGGATCCGTACTTCACGAACGGGCTCCGGCACGTGCTGATATTCGACAGCGAACCGACCTCGCTGAACCAGATCCGGATCCTCCCCTGGCGATCGCCCAGCGGAGGGTTCATCGAGGCGACCACGGAAGGTTCCACGCCATGAGCGCGCGCGATCGTGGCTGGATCTGCCTGTTGCGGATCGTGAGCCTGGCCGGCCTGGCGCTGGTCTTAGGTGCCTGTGCCACCTGGCAGGCGCCGGCCGACGTGAGTGACGCGCCATTGCGGACGCGCGCGGTGAGCCAGCAGAAAAACGGCGTCGGCCTGAGCGCGGCCGTGCTGGGACCCGAGGATAGCCTGCGCATGCTCGGCACCGACGTGACCCGGAGCGGTGTGCAGCCGGTCTGGATCGAGGTGCGCAACGACACCGACGAGTTCCTCTGGCTGCTCCGCGCGGGTACCGACCCGGACTACTTCTCGCCGCTCGAGGTCGCCTGGTCCGCACATGTAACGCTGGGCGGCAAGACCAACGCGCGCATCGACGCGCATTTCGACGAGCTGGCCTTTCCGAACCCGATTCCGGCGCGTGGCACCAGCAGCGGTCTGCTGTTCACGAACACGCAACCGGTGACGAAGCTGCTGAATGTCGACCTGCTGGGCGACCGCAGGGTGGTGCCATTCACGTTGCTGCTGCCGGTGCCCGGCGATGCCGCGGGCGGGCGTGACGTGATTTATCGCTACGGGGACGGGGAGGTCGTCGATTACGACGACCTCGATGAACTGCGCAGCGCACTGGAAGTGCTGCCCTGCTGCGCAACGGCGGCCGACGGCCGCGAAGGCGGGGACCCGCTCAACGTGGTCCTGGTCGGTCGCCTCGATGACATCGCCGCTGCCGGGAGCCGGCGCGGTTACCGCCGCAGCGCCGGGGAGGCGGGAGCGCCGCAGCTGCTGTTCGGTCGGCCGCCGGATTTCGTCGTACGCAAGCTGGCGCAGGCCGGCGCCCCGGCGAACTGGGTCAGGTTCTGGCGGGCCCCGGTCAGCTTTCAGGGACAGATCGTGTTCGTCTGTCAGGCAGGGCGGCCGTTCGGCGGACGATTCGCGCGAGAGCGTTCTGACGACGAACGACTGGACGCCGACGTGGATGAAGCCAGGAACCTGCTGATCCAGGACTTCATGTACTCGGGCGGCCTCGACAAGCTGGCGTTCGTCAGCGGCGTCGGCGCGGTCCCGCCGGAGCGGCCCCGCACCACGGCGGGTGGCGGCAGCTATTACACGGACGGCCGGCGGGCGGTGCTGTTCTTCACGACGCGGCCACTGGCGTTCTCGGACGTGCAGGTCCTGGACTGGGAGCCGGTGCTGGAAGAAAAGACGCTCGAGGCTGAGCAGGGGGGCGCGGCTGACAGGAGGTAGAACATCGAGCGGGGCGGCCAGACCACCAGGACACCGGGTGCTTGCGCTGGTGTTGGGTGCCGCGGGCCTGCTGATTGGCGGTTGCGCCGCGAAACCTCCGCGAGTGGACAGCTACCAACTCGACGTTCCGCCGGACGTAACCGACGCCCGTGGACGGTTCAGGGAGATCTTTTGCGCAGTCCTCGAGCAGCACGGCACCGGACTGCCGGATTATCGTCCTTGCGAGCAGGCGCTGACCCCGGTCGATTCCGAGCCGACAGGTCGCGCGGAACCGGTGCCACTCGGAATGTCGACGCGACGGCTGATAGCAGTCCTCGTGCCCGGTGTCGGCTATGGTTGCATCGTCGACTGGCTGCGACGGCCTTCGGCCGGCGCGAACCATGTCGGGAAGTTCGGCTATCGGCAGATCGTGCTGCAGGTCGATCCGCTTTCCGGCATCGAGACCAATGCCCGCCAGATCCGGGATGCGATCCTGGCGATGCCCGAGGAACCGGGCCCGCCGAGGCTCGTGCTAGTCGGCTACTCCAAGGGTGCGCCCGACATCCTGGAGGCTGTGGTCCGCTATCCGGAGATCCGCAGCCGCGTGGCTGCCGTGGTGAGCTCGGCCGGTGCCGTCGGCGGCTCTCCGCTCGCCAACGACATGCAGCAGTACCACGCCGAGCTTTTCCGTTACTGGCCGGGCGCGGACTGCGGCAAGGGAGACGGGGGCGCCGTCGCGAGCCTGCGACCGGATGTCCGCCGGCGCTGGATGGCGGAGAATCCGCTGCCGCAGGAGCTGCGCTATTACTCGTTGGTGACGCTGCCGACTCCGGAGCGGGTCTCCCGGATCGTCCAGAAGTCCTACCGGAAGCTGGGCAGGATCGACTGGCGCAACGACAGCCAGCTCATCTACTACGACCAGATCCTGCCGGGCAGCACGCTGATCGGCTTCCTGAACGCCGACCACTGGGCGATCGCGATCCCGGTGAATCGCTCGCACCCGGCGATCGCGCGGTCTTTCGCCGACCAGAACGACTATCCGCGCGAGGCGCTGCTCGAGGCGCTGCTGCGGTTCATCGAGGAGGACCTGGACCGCCAGGACGGCCGGTCCTGGGATTCCTCGGTGAACCGTTAGTCACATGCGTATCAATCGCGATGAGACTGATCGGTGGGCGGGGTCTAAGCTACGGGCTGGAGCCGTGCGCACCCGAGCGCGAGGATGGACGTCGGGCGGTGCCGCGGCATATTGTTGCGATGGCTGCGGGCTAAGCACGAATACCAAGGGAGAACCAAATGAGAGCGTCGAAGATCCATAGCGCGCTGGTCGCCGGCGTGCTGACCTGCCTGGCGAGCGGGAGTGCGCTGGCGCAGTATGCCCCGGACTGGGTCCCGGGTGACATCATCGTGAGGGCGGGCGCCAGCTGGGCCGAGCCCCAGGGCGATGGTGGCAAGCACCACGACGGCGTATCGACCATCTATCCGGACGGCGACGACGTCCAGTTCTCGGCCGACATCACCTGGCTGTTCGCCGAGCACTGGGGCCTCGAGCTGTTCGGCACCTCGCCGTTCAAATTCGACCTCTACAGCAAGAGCGACTCGGGCAAGTCGCGTTTCGGCGAACTCGAATACCTTCCGGTGACGCTGAGCCTGCAGTACCACTTCAACCCGAAAGGCACCTTCCGTCCTTACATCGGAGTGCTCGGGGCGTATGGCATCGTCACGGGTGACAAGCCGACCCAGGACTACGGCGGCGACATCGACTTCGATTCCGACTTCGGCTTCGGTGGCGGCGCCGGCATCGACATGGGTCCCGCGGACAAGCCCTGGTTCTTCAATCTCGCAGTCAAGTACATCGACCAGGATCTCGATGCCGACTACTGCAGCGGCAAGAACAGTACCTTCCAGCTCGATCCGCTGATCTACACGGCCGCCGTCGGCTTCCGGCTGGGCCACGCGCCAGCACCGGAACCGGTGGCTGCGCCGCCGCCCCCGCCGCCGCCCCCGCCGCCGCCGCCCCCGCCGCCGGCCAAGTGTGCCGACGGCGACATGGACGGTGTCTGTGACGTCGACGACAAGTGCCCCGGCACGCCGGCCGGTACGCGGGTGGACAAGGTGGGCTGCCCGCTCGAGCAGACGCTGAAGATCCTGTTCGACTTCGACAGCGCGGAGCTGCGTCCGGAGTCGATCGATGAACTCGAGCGAGTCGTCAAGTTTATGGGCGACGTGCCTTTTGCGACGGTCCTCATCGAGGGCCACACCGACAGCATCGGCTCGGATGCCTACAACATGGGACTTTCGGATCGCCGTGCCAAGGCGGTCTTCGACTACCTGAGCTCGCGTGGCGTCAACCCGGCGCGCATGAGTTCAGTCGGCTACGGTGAGACCCGGCCGATTGCGGACAACGCAACCGACGAGGGCCGGCAGCAGAATCGCCGCGTGATGCTGATCCGAACCGACACGGGCATGTAGACGGCCGAAACAGACCGCTCGTTCCAGGCCCCGGTGCGCAGGCGCCGGGGCCTTTTGTTGCTGCATCGGCCCATGTCGCGGGTCCGAGCGCGCGATTGCCTGCCGGGGCCCCGATTCGCCCCTAGGCTTCCGGGATCACCGGGAGCCGGCGTGGGTCCGCTGCCACTGGCGGGGCGACTGCCCGTGCCAGCGATGGAAGGCCCGCGAGAACGCGCTCAGTTCCGAGTAACCGAGGATTGCCGCAAGCTGGGTCAGTGACAGCTGCGACTCGACGAGGTGCCGTCGCGCGGTCTCGTCTCGAATTTCCTCGAGCAGCCGCGAGAAGCTGGTGCCGCGATTCTGCAGTTGCCGCTGCAGGGTCCTGGGGGCGACGGACATCACGGCCGCAACCTCCTCGATGGAGCAGTCCTGGCGGGACATGCAGCTGCGGACGACCGTGCGCACCTGTGCTACGGGGCTTTCGCTGACCCCTGCCTTCATCTCGAGCAGGTAGCGCTCGAGCAGCCTGCGCAGCTCGGGGTTCGAGCGCTCGATCGGTCGCTGCAGCACGTCGGCTGGTAGCGCGACGAAATCCGCCTCCGCGCCGAACCGCACCGGCGCCCGGAAAACCCGGTGGAAGTCGCTCGGGTCCGAGGGCGCGCCCTGCGCAAAGTGAACGCCAACGGGAGCCCAGCCCGGACCGAGCAATCCGCGGAAGATGTTGCAGGCGAGGCCCAGTGCCTGCGCCACCTTCTGGCGGGTTCCGAGCAGACCCGGCTCGTCGACCTGGTAGACCCACCTCAGCAGGCTGCCGGTCTGGCGCAGTTCGCTGTGCGCACCCTGCATGTGGACGCTCTGGAACTGCCGCCATTCGGCCAGTGCTTCACCCAGCGTGGCGCAGTTCTGCATCGCGAAACCCAGGGGCCCCAGGCTGCCAATGCCCTGAGCCTCGGAGAGCCGCAAGCCGAAAGTCTCGCAGCCGGTGACCGCAGCCGTCCGCTCGAGCAGGTCACACAGGGCGCTGAAGCTGACATAGCTGTCCGGGTCGGTTTCCACCCGCGGATTGATGCCCGATTCACGCAGCAGGCGCTGCGCATTGCCGCCCAGCGTCCGGGTGAGCTCCGAGTATCCAGCCAGCAGCGTGCTTCGAATCATGGTCCGGTCAGCTGGCACATTGCGTCGTGCGGCGAATTCCAACCAGGCGAGATTTGAGGGTAGTCGGAGCGACGGCTGCCATCAGGACCAGGCTCCGGCACTCGGGAATCCCTGCTGCACGGGCTGCGGCGGGCGGGTTAGGCTCGAACCACGGGTCGACATGGGGCGGCCGGGCTGTGGTCCGGCCTCCGAGGCCGGATTCCGCGGCGCCCTCGCATCGAAGCGGGAGCCGTCGGGCGTCTCGTGCCGGAACCGGGTAGTCATAGTCACGGGAGACGAACATGCGGCAAATTATCGGCGTGATGATGGCGTTCGCGTTGCTCGCGGTGCCGGGTGCAGCGGCGTATGCGGATGCCGACCAAGGCAAGTGCGCCGAGACGATCAAACTGTTCCAGGATGCGGGCGACAGCGCAGCCTTCTTCAAGAATTCCTATGCCTACGCTGTCTATCCGACGATCGGCAAGGCGGGCCTGGGCATCGGAGGGGCACATGGCTCGGGCTGCGTTTACGCCAAGGGCAAGCCGGTAGGCACGACCAAACTGACGCAGCTGAGCTTCGGCTGGCAGGCCGGCGCACAGGGTTACAGCCTGATCATCTTTCTCGAGGACGAGCGCGCGTTCAATGAATTCACATCGGGTAACTTCGAGTTCGGGGCGAAGGCCAGCGCGGTCGCGATCACGGCCGGCGCCTCGGCGGGAGTGGGCACCGGCGGTTCCGGGGCCGGTGCGAGCGGCGGCAAGAAGGACGCTACGACCATCGGCGGCTATCACAAGGGAATGGCGATGTTCAGCATCATCAAGGGTGGCCTGATGTACGAGGCTGTCCTTTCGGGCGCGAAGATCTCTTACAAGCCGTTCTGACGCAGGGCCTGGCGTGTGAACGGCCGGCTGGGGAGGGTGGCCG
>DATIRA010000033.1:0-4909 GCA_035470225.1 Steroidobacteraceae bacterium
CGCGGTCCAGCACACGATCACGCACGCCCGTCAGGTCCTCGGCGCCGCGACCAACGGCGTGTCGGACAACCCGCTGGTTTTCGGCCGCGACGTGCTCTCCGGCGGCAATTTTCATGCCGAACCGATCGGTTTCGTCAGCGACTTCCTGGCCATCGCGGTCGCGGAACTTGCCAGCATCTCGGAACGACGCATCGACCTGCTCGACCGCCGCGTCAACCCCAACCTGAACATGTTCCTCGCGACCGAGCCGGGCCTTGAGTCGGGCTTCATGATCGCGCACGTGACTGCCGCGGCGCTGGTCTCGGAGAACAAGACCTATGCCCACCCGGCCTCGGTGGACAGCCTGCCGACGTCCGCGGGACAGGAGGACCACGTCAGCATGGCGCCGTGGGCAGGCCGCAAGCTGCTCGAGATCTGCGCGAACACCGCACGGGTGCTCGGCATCGAGCTACTGGCCGCCGCGCACGCGATCGACTGCATGCATCCGCTCGCGACGACGGATTCGTTGCGGCTCGTCCACGCGCTGGTACGCCAGCAGGTCCCCTACCAGAGCGGCGATCGCCGGCTGGATCGCGAGATCGAGACGCTCGCGACGCTGGTGCGTAGCGGGCAGCTGTCGCGATTCGTGGACTGAGCCCGGTGCAGTCTGCCGCAGCGGTCATCTTGCTCGTCGCAGTGGTCACCGCGCTGCTCGCGGCGGCCCGGGCGGTCGCGCGTCGCGGTCCGGCCGCGACGGCCTACCTGCTGCTCGCAGCGATGCTGGCCGTCGTGGGCTGGAACCTCTGGCGACTCGCGCCCGATCTTGGCTCATACGAGCCGCTGCGTACCGGGCAACCGGTGGCGGAGCTGTACTTCGAGCGAACTGGCGCTGGACGTTTCCGGGCGACGCTGACGCGACTGCCGGAAGGGCGGATGGCAATCTACGAGCTGCGCGGCGAACTGTGGCGCATCGGGATCCGCAGGCTCCAGTGGCTGCCAGCGGACTGGGACCCGGGGCTCGGCCAGCGCTACAGGCTGGAGCGCCTCGAGGCGCGCCCGGCTGACGACGCCGAAGCGACTGCGGACGACCGCAGCGCTTACCCATTGGTCGTGCAAACGGGACATGACCTCTGGTCGCAGGCAGCCGGCGGCGGTTCAGCAGCGCGGCTCATCGCCGCTGACTACGACGAGAGCGGATGGCGGCCGTTGCGGCACGAGGCACGCCTGCGAGTGCAGATCGGAGCGGAAGGACTGATGATCGAACCGATGAACGCGGCGGCCGAGGCGCTGGCATCGCAGGCGCCGGGCCGGACCCGTGCCTCGGCGGAGCGCTTACGCTAAAATTCCGGGATCATCCCGACGGAGGATCCGGCCGAATGTCCGTGTACATCGACGCGAACAGTCGGCTGCATCATGACCAGGAGCGCAGTCTCGCGCTCACCTGCCCGCACTGCCAGGTCTTCTCTCACATCAGCCCGGTGTCGGTCCCGCGCTACGCCGAGCTGCTCGCCACGAAGCCCTCACAGGTGGGCGTGGTCTACCGCTGCGACTCCTGCAACTCGCCGGTATTCCTCAAGTTCGCGGTGAAGGCATACGGGATGAGCCGCGTCGAGCTCAGCACGGCGTACGTGGAGCTCGAGCGGGCGCGGGAGAAGTTCCAGTTCACCCACTTGCCCGAGGACGGCGAAGCGCTGTTCCGCGAGGCGCTGGGCTGCTATTCGTCGGGTCATTTCAACGCCTTTGCCTCCATGTGCAGGCGCACGATGCAGGCCATCCTGAACGACAGCGGGCCGAGCGGTCGCCCGCGGGTGGTCGAACGGCTCGGCGAGGCGCGCGAAATGGCGGACGTCGACGATCAGACCTACGACGTGGTCAAGCTCGTGCTGTTCGGCAGCGATGCCGACGGGCCCCCGGCGTTCCCCAGCGTCGGCCCCCACGAGGCGGGCGTGCTGCTCGAGCTGATGAAGGACCTGCTCTACCAGACCTACGTCCGCAAAGGCAAACTGCAGCAGGCGATGATGGTCAGGCGTTACTTCGCCGAGGAAACGCTCGATCGGATCACGCCGGCCGACCGCGCTGCGGCCGAGGGCTGACTTCGGGCGCAGTGCCGATGCTGCTGGCTCAGGAATCGAGCCGCGGCGCGCAGTGCAGCTCGATGCCGTCCACGCCGACGATCTGCCCGAGCCGCTCGATCAGTTCCCGCGACGGCCTCACGGCCCACTCGTCGCCGAGCTGCACCAGCGCGGTCGCGTCCTCCCGCGCGTAGCGGATCGCAACCGCACAGCGTCCGCCCCGGCTCGGCGTCAGCGCCTGCTCGATCGCCCCGACCAGTCGGCGGGAATCCCCGTTCGAACCACCGGGCCAGCGCAGCACCAGTCTGCGCCCGAACTGCTCCCGGGCCTGGTCCAGGTCCAGGATGCGGCGCGCCGCGAGCCGCCAGTCCTCGATGAAATCATCCCAGCGCAACTGGCCCTCGACGACCAGGATCGCGTCACGGGCCACCAGCGAGCGGTACTGCTGGTAGACGTCGTCGAACATCGTCACCTCGAGTCGCCCGCTACGGTCATCCAGCACGAAACTGACGCGCCCGCCCCGCTTTCGTACTTCGAGCACGAGCCCTGCGAGCGTGACGTTCTTGCCTGGCGTTCGCCAGCCGTTCTCGCCGGCGCCGACCGGACGGTCGCCGCCGACGTCGGCGATCCGGCCGCTCACGAGCGGCTTCAGTTCGCGTTCGTGCTGGGCGATCGGATGACCGGTCAGGTAGAGCCCCAGCGTTTCTCGCTCGCCGGCCAGGCGGACGTCCTCGCTCCAATCGGGCAGCGTTTCCTGCAGCAGCGCCTCTTTGCCCGAGTCTTCCGCCGAGGGCACCTCGAGCCCGAACAGGTCGGTCTGGCCAGCGGCCGCGGCACGCGAGGACTGTTCCGCGGCCTGCAGCGCGCCCGGCAGCTGGTGCATCAGCGTCGCGCGGTTCGGACCCAGCGCGTCGAGCGCCCCCGAGCGGACCAGCGCCTCGAGCACCCGGCGGTTCACGCGACTGAGGTCCAGGCGCCGGCACAGCTCGAGTATGTCGCGGAAGGGACCGTTCGCATCGCGCTCGGCGATGCAGCTCTCCACGGCCGCCTGGCCCACGCCCTTGATCGCACCGAGGCCGTAGCGGATCGCACCCGGCCCGGAGACGGTGAACATGTACTGCGACGCATTGATGTCGGGCGGCTCGACCTCGAGGTTCATCCGGGCGCACTCGTCTATCAGCGTGACGACCTTGTCCGTGCGATCCATGTCGGAGGACAGCACCGCCGCCATGAAGGCCGCCGGGTAATGCGCCTTGAGCCAGGCGGTTTGGTACGAAAGCACTGCATACGCCGCTGAATGCGACTTGTTGAAGCCGTAGCCCGCGAACTTCTCCATCAGGTCGAAGATGTGCCTGGCGGTCCCCTCCTGCACGCCCCGCTCGATCGCACCGTCGGTGAACACCGAGCGCTGCTTGGCCATTTCCTCGGCCTTCTTCTTGCCCATCGCCCGCCGCAAAAGGTCGGCTTCGCCGAGCGTGTAGCCGGCCAGCACCTGGGCGATCTGCATGACCTGCTCCTGGTACAGGATCACGCCGTAAGTCGACGCCAGCACCGGCTTGAGCTCCGGGTGCAGGTAGTCGATCGGGCCGCTGATCCTGCCGTGCTTGCGGTTGATGAAATCCTCGACCATTCCGGACTGCAGCGGTCCGGGGCGGAACAGCGCGACCAGCGCGACGATGTCCTCGAAGCAGTCGGGCTGCAGCCGCCGGATCAGGTCCTTCATGCCGCGCGACTCGAGCTGGAAGACGGCCGTCGTCTCGCAGCGCTTCAGCAGCGCGTAGGTCGCGGGATCCTCCATCGGCAGCTGCGCGAGGTCGAGCGGCGGCTCGCCGCTCGCCGTGCGCTGCTCGTTGATGGTCCGCACCGCCCAATCGATGATCGTCAGCGTCCGCAGGCCCAGGAAGTCGAACTTGACGAGCCCGGCCGCCTCGACATCGTCCTTGTCGAACTGGGTGACGACGCTCGCGCCGCCCTCCTCACAGTACAGCGGCGCGAAGTCGGTCAGCACCGACGGCGAGATCACGACGCCGCCGGCGTGCGTGCCGGCATTGCGCACCAGTCCCTCCAGCGACCGGGCCAGGTCGATCACCTCGCGGACCTCGTCCTCGTCGCGGTAGCGCCTGCGGAGTTCCTCCTCCTTCTCGAGCGCCTGCTCGAGCGTGATCCCGAGCTCGAACGGGATCAGCTTCGCGATGCTGTCGGCGAATCCGTAGCTGTGCCCCAGCACTCTGGCCACGTCGCGTACCACGGCCCGGGCCGCCATCGTGCCGTAAGTGATGATCTGCGAAACCCGGTCCCGTCCATAACGCTCGGCAACGTACTCGATGACCCGGTCGCGGCCTTCCATGCAGAAGTCCACGTCGAAGTCGGGCATCGAGACGCGCTCGGGATTGAGGAAGCGCTCGAAGAGCAGGTCGTGCTCGAGCGGGTCGAGGTCGGTGATCCCCAGCGCGTAGGCGACCAGGGATCCGGCCCCGGAGCCCCGTCCAGGCCCGACCGGGACGCCATTGTCCCGGGCCCAGCGGATGAAGTCCGCCACGATCAGGAAGTACCCCGGGAAGCCCATCTGGCAGATCACGTCGAGTTCGCTCTCGAGCCGGGCCTGGTAGTCTTCGCGCGGCAAGCGCAACTTGCCCCCGGCCGCGGGCTTCTCGAACCGGCCGAGCAGCCCCCGCTGGGCCTCCCGCCTCAGGTGATCCTCGATCGAGCGTCCGTTGGGAACCGGGAATGCAGGCAGCGACGGCTGCCCGAGCCGGATCTCGAGGTTCAGGCGCTTGGCGATCTCGACGGAGTTCGCCAGCGCTTCCGGCAGATCGGCGAACAGCTTTGCCATCTCCTCGGGAGATCGCAGGTACTGC
>DATIRA010000034.1:0-4649 GCA_035470225.1 Steroidobacteraceae bacterium
TCGGCGGCGAGACGCGGATCCTCGGTCCGGGGGACGCCTACTATTTCTCCAGCGCCATTCCGCACCGGTTCCGCAACACGGGCAGCGTGCCCTGCGAGATCATCTCAGCGAACAGCCCACCGACATTCTGATTGCAGGAAAACATCATGATTGCTTCAGTCCCCAGGCGCGGCTGGCATGATCGGGCGCGAGAGCTTCGGATCGGCGGTCAGGTCTCCATCGACGGCCGCCATGTCGACGCCGAGAGCGGCGAGACGTTCGAATGCCTGAGCCCGATGGACGGAAGGTTGCTTGCGAGGATCGTCCCTGCCGGTACGACCGATGCAGATGGCGCGGGCACTGAGCGCCGGCATCGTGTATGTGAACTGCTACGACGCCGACGAGATCACGGTGCCGTTCGGCGGCTTCAAGCAGTCGGGCACCGGCCGAGAAAAGTCGCTGCACGCGTTCGACAAGTACACGGAGCTCGAGACGACCTGGATCGACCTGTCGCATCGAGGCGGTGCCGGGATGAACGATTACCGTAACCTGACCTTCGACGAGCTGGAGGTCGGCGCCAGCGCCGAGTACTCCCGACGCCTGAGCCGCACCGACGTCGAAGCGCTGGTGCTGGTATCCGGCGACGTCGTGCCATTCCACGTCGAGGGCGACGAGCGGGCAGGCCGCGGGATGTTCGTGGACGCGGTCGCCGCGGAGGCGCTGGTATCGGGACTCCTCGAACGCCGGCTGCCGGGACCGGGCACGCGCATCGTCGCGCAGCGACTCGAGTTCGAAGGCGAGCTGCGTGTCGGCGACGTCGTGGACGCATGCGTCACGCTGCTGGCCAAGGACGGGTCTTCCGGGCGGGCCACGTTCGACTGCGTCGTCGCGGTCGCGGGCCGCTCGCTGCTCCGGGGCGAGGTCGTGGTCGAGGCGCCGCGTACGAGACTGGCCTACTCGGAGCTCGCGACGCCCGAGATCATCCTGCGCCGCAACGACGTCTTCGCACAGCTGCTGAGGCGCTGCGAGCCGCTCGAGCCGGTGAGTTGCGCTGTGGTGCATCCCTGCGACCGGGCATCGCTCGCAGGCGCGGTCGAGGCGGCGCGCCGCGGGCTGATCGTCCCTGTGCTGGTGGGGCCCGAGGCGCGCGTGCGGGCCGCTGCGGCCGAAGCTGGGCTGGACATCTCGGGGTTCCGTCTCGTGCCGGTGCCGCACAGCCACGCGGCCGCGGCGACCGCGGTGGAGCTCGCGCGACGCGGCGAGGTCGAGACGCTGATGAAGGGCAGCCTGCACACCGACGAGCTGATGACCGAGATCGTCGCAGCCGACACGGGCCTGCGCACCGAGCGTCGGATCAGCCATGCGTTCGTGATGGACATACCGGCCTACGAGCGGATGCTGCTGGTCACGGACGCGGCGATCAACATCGCACCGACATTGAGCGACAAGGCTGACATCGCGCGCAATGCGATCGACCTGGCGCGCGTGCTCGGCGTGGTCGAGCCGCGCGTGGCGATACTCGCCGCGGTGGAGACGGTGAATTCCGAGATGCGCGCGACGATCGATGCTGCTGCGCTCTGCAAGATGGCGGACCGCGGTCAGATCGAAGGCGCGCTGCTCGACGGTCCGCTGGCTTTCGACAACGCGATCAGCGAGAACGCGGCGCGCACGAAGCAGATTGCCTCGCCGGTGGCCGGCCGCGCGGACGTGCTGCTGGTGCCGGACATCGAGGCGGGCAACATGCTCGCCAAGCAGCTGCAGTACTTCGCCGGCGCCGACAGCGCCGGCATCGTGCTCGGGGCACGCGTGCCGGTGATACTCACGAGCCGTGCCGACAATGCCCGGATGCGGGTGGGTTCGGCGGCGGTCGCCAAGCTGCTCGCGCATGCACGCCGACGGCCGCCGGGGTCCTTGGCGCAGTGAAGGTGCCCGCGGACATCGTGCTGGTGCTGAACTGCGGGTCATCGAGCATCAAGTACTGCGCGTTCCGCAAGCGGGATTCGGCCCTCGCGGTCGAGCTGGACGGCCAGGTATCCGACATCGGCAGCTCGCCCAGGCTGGAGGCCCGGCGGACCGGGCACGCCGTGCTCTCCAGGGAGCTCGGCGGTCCCGGCAACCACTGGGATGCCCTCGACGAGCTGCTGGACTTTCTGCGCGAGGAACTCGCGGGCGAGGACATCGCAGCAGTCGGGCACCGGGTCGTGCACGGCGGGCTCGAGTTCCGTTCCCCGACGCTGGTGGACCGCGCCGTGCTCGAGCGGCTTGAACGCTACGTGCCGCTCGCGCCACTGCACCAGCCACATAACCTCGCCGCGATCCGCCGCCTGCTCGAGCGCCGCCCGGGCGTGCCGCAGGTCGCCTGCTTCGATACCGCCTTTCACGCCACGATTCCCGAGACCACGCAACTGTTCGCGCTGCCGCCGCGGTTCGCCGCGGCCGGCGTCCGGCGCTACGGGTTCCACGGGCTGTCCTACGAGTACATCGCCTCGGCGCTGCCGGGATTGGATGCGACCGCGGCCAGCGGCAGAACGATCGTGCTGCACCTGGGCAACGGCGCAAGCATGTGCGCGCTCGCCGCCGGGCGCAGCATCGCTACGACGATGGGGTTCACCGCAGTCGACGGTCTGCCGATGGGCACGCGTAGCGGCTCGCTCGACCCGGGTGTGCTGCTGTTCATGATGGACGAGCTGGGGATGTCGCCGCGCCAGATCGAGCGGCTCCTGTACCGGGAGTCTGGACTGCTCGGCATGTCCGGCATCTCGAGCGACATGCGTGTGCTGCTCGAGAGCAGCGAGCCTGCCGCGCGCAGGGCCGTCGATGTTTTCGTGTACCGCGCTTGCCGCGAAATGGGGTCGCTGGCCGCTGCGCTCGGCGGGCTCGATTCGATCGTATTCACGGCCGGAATCGGTGAGCACCAGCCTGAGGTCAGGCGGCTGATATGCGAGGGCAGCGCCTGGCTCGGTGTGGAGCTCGATGCCGAGGCCAATGCCCGGCATGGGCCACGCATCAGTGCCGATCGTAGCGGGGTTTCCGCGTGGGTCGTTCCGACCGACGAGGAGAGCATGATCGCCCGCCACGCGGTGACGCTGCTCGACGCCGCGGGTCCCTGAAACGGACCGGGCCCCTCGCAGGGCCCGGTCGCGATCAGCCGGGCGCGCCGTCGCACGCCCGGCTGTTGCGTCACGGAATGATCCGAACCTCGACGCGGCGCGCTTCGTCCAGCGAGCCGGTGCCGGTCGTCTCGATCGGCTTGTCGAGATCGAGCCGGTCCTCGCTGATCCCTGCCGCGACCAGCGCGTCTCGGACCGCGAGCGCACGGTTCTTCGCGAGGTCCTCGTTGTAGGCCTTGTCTCCGGTCGGATCGTGGTAGCCGGCGATGTTGGCCCGGGACGACGGGTTGGCAAGCATGTACTCGATCGTGCCGGCGAGCTCGGCGCCGGCCGTGGCCGGCAACTCCGCCTTGTCGACCTCGAAGAAGACGTAGGCACTGGCCGGCGCCTCGGGCATCGGCATCGGCGCCGGCTCGACGACCGGCGCAGGCTCGACCGCCGGTGCCGGGGCCGGAGTCATGGTCACCGGTTCTTCCTTCGGACCCATGCAGCGGGACAGCAGCCACAGGACGCCCAGGATCACCAGCAGCGGCAGCAGCCAGCGCCAGATCGAGGACTTCTTCTCGGGCGCCGGTGGCGGCGCGACATGAGCCGGCCGAGCCGGTCCCGCGATGTAGTCGTCGAGCCGCGCGAGCGGGCCCGGCAGGCTCGCCTTGTACTTGTCCTTTTCCCCAAGCAGCAGGCCGCCAAGCCCCGCCGCGTTCAGCGCCTTGCGCTTCACCGTCCTGCCCAGCATGCCGAGCAGCAGCGGCGAAGCGAAACGCAGCATCGACGAAGCAGCGGACGGCTTGACGCCGGCATAGTTGCCGACCGCGCCGGCGACGTTGTCGGTCCTGTTGCCGAACAGAAGGTTCAGGAACTTGCCGCCCAGCGCCATGATCGGCAGCGACGACGCGCCGGCGCCGAGCAGGCGGCCGACGTCGTCCAGTATGCCGGGGTCGTTGTCCTTGTCAGTCACCAGAGCGAACAGCGAGGACACGAAGTCCCGGTCGTCGGCGCGACTGGCGAGGCCGCCCAGCATCAACGGGAACACGGCGCCCATGCCCTTCGATACCGCAGTCTCCGGCTCGCCCAGCTCGCCGGCTGCGCGGCCGAGCAGGCTCGGTGTCATCAGATCGGAAAGTGCATCGAGCAGATTGTCTGACATGTTCATCTCCCTGGAGAGCGGTGGGCTTGATTGCTCTTGACCGTGGCACGCTGGCCGCGTAGTGGCCTTCCACAGACCAGCCCGGTTTCCCTTCGAACGCGGGCCTTATATTGTTTCACATAACGACCGGCGCCCGTAAGGCGCGCCGTCCGGCTGGAGGCATCGGTGACGCCGGCGCCAGTGGCTGGCGGTTGGTGCCGGCGGCGCTGCGTCATAGACTCGCGCTTCCCGGGAACCGGGCATCACGAGCCGAGGGTCGAAATGAAAGTCACGCTGGCCGCCACGCAGTTCCACTGTGTCGAGGACTCGGCTGCGAACCTGGACCGCGCCGAGAGCCTGGTTAGAAACGCTGCCAGAAAGGGCGCTCAAGTCATTCTGTTGCAGGAGCTTTTTGAGACCCCTTATTTCTGCAA
>DATIRA010000035.1:0-4887 GCA_035470225.1 Steroidobacteraceae bacterium
GCCACCTGCCGATCTACCCTTTCACCGAGGGTCGCGAAAGCGAGGTCAGCGCAGACCACGAGCTCGAGCGGATTCTGCAGCGACACGGGGTCGAGCTATATCTGAGCGGACATCACCACGCCTACTACCCCGGCTATCGCCAGGGAATCCGTTTCGTAAGCCAGGCCTGCCTCGGCGCCGGACCGCGGCCGCTGATCGGGACCGGGAGCCGTGCCGGGCGGGCCATTACCGTACTGGAGTTCGACCAGCAGGGACCTGTCGCGATCGGTGCGCTCGGCGGTCCGCATTTCCGTGACCCGGTCCAGATCAGGCGGCTCCCGGAGCACATAGAGTCTCGCTTCGGGACGCTGATCCGGGACGACCTGCGCCACCTCGAGCCTGCCGCAGCACGCCGGTCACTGGCGTTCGCGCCCAGATGACCCGGGAGCCGGATCGATGAGCCCAAGCAACGCCGCGACCAGCGACCGCCGCTCCTGGCTTGAACGACTGCTGGCCGCGTTCACCGAGGTGCGCGCCGGCGAAGGCATCTCGGCGCTTGCGCTGGCATTCAACGTCTTCCTGATCCTGGCGACGTACTACCTGATCAAGCCGGTGCGCGAAGCGCTGATCCTGTCCGTTCCCGGCGGGCCGGAGATCAAGAGCTATGCTTCGGCGGGACAGGCGCTGCTGCTGCTCATGGCCGTGCCCGCCTACGGCTGGCTCGCGAACCGCACGCCTCGCATGCGCCTGATCGACACGGTGACGCTGATATTCGTCGCCTGCCTGGTCGGCTTCTATCTGCTGCTGCACAGCGGCGTTTCGATCGGTGTCGCCTTCTTCCTCTGGGTGGGCATCTTCAACCTGATGATCCCGGCGCAGTTCTGGGCATTCGCCAACGACATCTACACCCCGGACGAAGGCAAGCGCCTGTTCGTGCTGATCGCCTTCGGAGCGTCGCTGGGCGCCGTGTTCGGCAGTTTCCTCGCAAACCGGCTGATCCCGTTGATCGGTGTCCACGAGATGCTGCTGCTGGCCGCCGCGGTGCTCGCCTCGACGCTGGTGGTGACCCACTTCGTCGCGCACCGCGAGCGACGCCGCTTCGCGGCGCCCGCACCCGGCGCGACAGACCCGGCGGCGGAGCAGCCGCTGTCCGGCGGCAACGCGTTCGCATTGGTGTTCAGGAACCGCTACCTGCTGCTGCTGGCGGTGATGCTGCTGCTCAACAACTGGGTGAACTCGAACGGCGAATACATCCTCGGCCACATCGTCAAGGACGCCGCTGAGGACTTCGCCGGCGGACGCGACTCCGCGGTGCAGGAGGAATTCATTGCCTCGTTCTACTCGAAGTACTTCGGGGTGGTGAACCTCGCCGGCATGCTGCTGCAGCTGTTCGTCGTGTCGCGCGTGATCAAGTACATCGGCGTGCCGCTGGCCATCTGCCTGCTGCCCGCGATCACGTTCGGCGGCTGGGTCTTCGTGGCGGCGCTGCCGGTGCTGGGCGTCGTCCGCTGGGTGAAGACCGTCGAGAACTCGACCGACTACTCGCTGCAGAGCACGCTGAAGCAGGTCATGTATTTGCCCACGAGCCGGGCCGAGAAGTACAAGGCCAAGCAGGCCATCGACACGTTCTTCGTGCGGGCCGGCGACGTTTGCTCGGCCGTGCTCGTGTTCGCGGCCATCCACTTGCTGGCGCTCGACGTGCGGGGCTTCGCGATCGCGACACTGCTGCTCTGCGCGACATGGCTCGGCGTCTCGATCCTGCTTGGACGGCGATTCCGGGAGCTGGTCCCGGGCGGGCCCGGGACCGAGAAGTGAGCGCCGGTGAGCCCGTCCCGGGCGGCCTGCTCGCCTGGTGGTCCCGCTCCAGCCTGACGGTCCGCATCATCGCGGGGCTGGCACTCGGTGTGCTGGCGGGACTCTTCTTCGGCGAGCAGGTCGTTGCGCTGCAGGGAGTGGCCCGCGCGTACATCGGCCTGATGCAGATGACGGTGCTGCCCTACCTCGTCGTCGCGCTGGTCCTCGGCCTCGGCGGACTCAGCCCGCGCGAAGCCCTCCAGCTCGCAAAGTACGGCGGCCTCACGCTGCTCGTGTTCTGGGGACTGGCGCTCGCGGTCGTGGCGCTGATGCCGCTGACTTTCCCAGAATACCAGTCGGCCTTTTTCTTCAGCACGAGCCTGCTCCATCCCCATGAGCCGCTCTCGCTGGTGGACCTGTACGTCCCGGCCAACCCCTTCCATTCGCTGGCCAACAACATCGTGCCCGCAGTGACGTTGTTCAGTGGCGCAGTCGGCGTCGCGCTGATCGGCGTGCCCGGCAAGGCGCGCTTCCTCGATTCACTCGAAGTCCTGATGCATGCCCTCGGCCGCGTCACCCGTTTCGTCGTCGAGCTCACCCCGTTCGGCGTGATCCCGATCGCGGCACTGGCCGCCGGCACGCTTTCACTCGAGGAACTGGCGCGGCTGCAGGTGTATTTCGTGACCTTCCTGGTGGCCGCGCTGCTGATCGGCGCCGTGCTGCTGCCGACGCTGGTCGCGACGGTCACGCCGATGCGCTATCGCGAGGTTCTCGGCGCCAGCAGCGACGCGGTGCTGACGGCCTTCGTGACCAGCAACGTGTTCATCGTGCTGCCGATGCTCGCGGAGCATTGCGAGAAGCTCGCCGCACGGCACGGCTTCGACGATGGCGAAGCGAAATCCGTGCCCGAGGTCGTGGTGCCGATCGCGTTCAATGCGCCGACGGCCGGCAAGCTGCTCACGTTGCTGTTCGTTCCGTTCGCGGCCTGGCTGTCTGGCCGCCCGCTCGCAGTCGCCGAATACCCGGGACTGATGCTCGCAGGACTGTTCAGCTATTTCGCGAAGGCGCAGGTGGCCTTGCCGTTCCTGATGGACCTGGTCGAGGTGCCGCAGGACCTGTTCCAGCTCTACATCCCCACGACGCTGCTGAACGGCAAGCTCGACTCGGCAGTCGGCGCGATGAGCCTGTTCGCGTTCTCGGCCATCGTCACGACAGCGATGGCGGGCCGCCTGCAGTTCTCTGTGGGACGCCTGCTTCGATTCCTGCTGGGCTCGGCAGCGCTGGTCGCGGCTGCGGTAGGCCTGACATCCTGGTCGCTCTCGCGAATCGTGGACACGAGCTACACGAAGGCGGAAGTCGTCGCGTCGATGCATCTCTCCCGTTCGCCGCCGCCCACTGCCGTATACAGCGGCCCCGCGCCGTACGACCCTTATTCGCGAATGGACCTGACGCCGCTGGAACGGATTCAGGCACGCCGGACGCTGCGCGTCGGCTACCAGCATGGGCGGCTGCCGTTCAGCTTCCGCAACCGGCAGGGAGACCTGGTCGGCTTCGACATCGAGATGGTCAACAGGATGGCAGAGGATCTCGGCGTGCGCCTCGAGTTCGTCCCGGTCCAGCTCGACGGATTCGACACGCAGCTCGCTTCGGGCGAGATCGACCTGGTCCCGAGCGTTGCGTACACGCAGCACTGGGTGTCTCGCGTGCGCCTGTCCGTGCCTTACATGGACGGCACCGTCGGGCTGCTGGTCCAGGATTCGCGCCGCGACGAATTCGCCAACCTGGAGTCCATTCAGCGTCACGATCGCCTGCGGATCGGCATCCCCGGCCGTGCGGAGCTGTATGACGAGTCCGTGCAGGCGCTGCTCGGCCCGACGGCTTACGAGCTGGTGAACCTCGAGAGCTGGCAGGACTACTTCGACGGGCAGCATCCGGAAATCGACGCGGTACTCGGCCTCGCCGAGGCGGCCACGGCATGGTCGCTGCTGCACCCAGAATACTCGGTCGTTATCCCGCTGGAGGCCGTCATACGACGGCCGCTCGGGTTCGCAACTGCGCTCGACGCCGCCGACTTCGCCCAGTTCGTCGATGAATGGATCGTGCTGCAGCAGGCCCGCGGCGACGTCCAGCAGGCCTACGACTACTGGATCCTCGGCAAGGGTGCGGAGCTCAAGCGGCCACGCTGGTCGATCATCCGTGACGTGCTCGGCTGGACCCGCTGAGCGCCCGGTCTGACGCGGTCTAGTACTCCACCGTCCGATCGAGCTTCAGCAGCCAGCCGGCCTCTCCCGGCACCAGCTTGTACTGCAGCTGCCGGGTGCCGCCCGATGGAGCGGAGTTCGTGTCTCCGGCCTTGTAGACCGGGAACCGCCGTACCAGCGTATTCTCGACCACGGCGAACTCGTCGTGCCCCATGTAGCCCCGGAGCTCGGGAGCGTCCTGCCCGAGCGGTGGCAGGTAGATCTCGCTCAGCGACTTGCGGTTGTTGGCCGCATACGCGACCAGCGAGCCGTAGGATCCGCTGCCGGCGGAATTCACGTACACGTAGACCTCGGGCGAGCCGTCTACGTTCAGGTCTGCGACGTCGGCGCCGGTGACCGACCCGTCCACCTCGCGCACGATGGTCGAGTTGTCGCCCTCCAGCCCCGATGGCTGGATGCTCAGCGTGTTGATCGACGAATCGTTCGGACAGTTGATCCTGAAGAGGACACCCTGCAGTTCCACAGTCTGCTCGAACGGACCGCCGACCACGGCGGACTGTACCGGCGGCTCGCTGGTCTGCTCAGCGGCTGCCGCCGTCAGTAACGGCAGCATGCAGGCCGCCAGAACGACGTGGAAATGCCATAGCTCACGCATGTCGGATCACCTCAAAGTACTGGCCCGGCAAGGCGGGACAGGCTGACGCCGAGACGCCACCAGAAAGACTTGTCTTCGAACTCGGCCGGATCGATGGGAACGGCGTGCCGGAAATCCGCTTCGAACATCTTTTCCATCTCGCCGGCGAAGTTGCGATCGGCGACCAGCGCCGTCACCTCGAAGTTAAGACGGAAGGAGCGGTTGTCGAAATTCGCCGTGCCGACGGTCGAAACCTCGTCGTCGACCAGCATGACCTTC
>DATIRA010000036.1:0-8021 GCA_035470225.1 Steroidobacteraceae bacterium
AGCCCGCGGACCTCGAGGCCCTGCTCGGCACCCGGCTCGACAGCGGCAAGACGATCGAGGAGACCCGGCGCGAGCTGATCGCCCGCATCGGCGAGAACATCGGCGTGCGGCGATTCGAGCTGGTGAGCTCGCCTGCGAAGCTGGCCACGTACCTGCACGGCACCCGCATCGGGACGCTGGTCTGCTATCAAGGCGGCGACGCGGCGCTCGGCAAGGATCTCGCGATGCACGTCGCGGCGATCAACCCGCAATACGTGTCCGTGGACGACGTTCCGGCGGATTTCGTGGCCAAGGAGCGCGAGATCGAGATGGCCAAGGCCGAGGCCGAGGCCCAGGGCAAGAAGCCGAAGGAGATCATCGCGAAGATGGTCGAGGGGCGGCTGCGCAAGTCGCTGGCCGAGATCGCGCTGCTTGGCCAGCCGTTCGTGCGCGATCCGGAACTGACGGTCGAGAAGCTGCTGAAGCAGGCCGACGCGAAGGTGCTCGGCTTCGTGCGCTACGAGCTCGGGGCCGGCATCGAGAAGAAGCAGGAGAACTTCGCCGAGGAAGTGATGGCGCAGGTCCGAGGCGCCTGATCCCGGCCGCAAGCACCGCAGAGAACCCCGCCCCGGCGGGGTTCTTTATAATGCCGCCCGCAAGAGGGGGCCGAGCCGATGGCTGGAAACGTTTCGACGCGCTACCGCCGCATCCTGGTCAAGCTGTCCGGGGAGGCGCTGATGGGCGATGCGGATTATGGCATCGACCCGGTATTCCTCAGGCGGCTCGCGGCCGAGATCCGGGCGGTTCGAGAGCTCGGTGTCGAGGTGGCGATCGTGATCGGCGGCGGCAACCTGTTCCGCGGAGCCGGGCTCGCGCGGGCCGGCATGGATCGGGTCACCGCCGACCATATGGGCATGCTCGCCACCGTGATGAATTCGCTCGCGCTGCAGGACGCGCTCGAGTCGGTGGGCGCGTTCGCGCGGGTCATGTCCGCGATACGCATCAACGAGGTCTGCGAGGACTACATCCGCCGGCGGGCGATCCGCCACCTCGAGAAGGGGCGGGTGACGATCTTCGCGGCCGGCACCGGGAACCCGTTCTTCACGACCGATACGGCGGCCAGCCTGCGCGCGATCGAGATCGAAGCGCAGCTGCTGCTGAAGGCCACCAAGGTGAACGGCGTGTTCGATTCGGACCCCGTCACCAACCCGGGCGCGCAGCGTTTCGAGCGCCTCAGTTACGACGAGGTGCTCGAGCGCCGGCTCAACGTCATGGATGCGACGGCCATCGTGATGTGCCGCGACCACCAGCTGCCGCTGCGGGTGTTCGACCTGAACCAGCCCGGCGCGCTGGTCAGTGCAGCGCGCGGTGAGGACATCGGGACGCTCGTGACAATCTGAGAGGGCCCTGTCGGGCGCTGTGGAGGCTAAGCCATGCTGGAAGACATCAAGAAAGACGCGGCCGAGCGTATGGCCAAGTGCGTCGTGGCGTACAGGAACGAGCTCAAGCGCATGCGGACCGGGCGCGCCAACACCAGCCTGCTCGAGCACATCCACGTCGACTACTACGGCGGCGAGGTGCCGCTCAGCCAGGTGGCGAACGTCGCGGTCGAGGATGCCCGCACGCTGACGGTCGTGCCCTGGGAAAAGCAGATGGTGCCGGTGATCGAGAAGGCGATCATGAAGTCGGACCTCGGCCTGACGCCTGCGACGGCCGGTACCGTGATACGGGTGCCGCTGCCTGCGCTGACCGAGGAGCGCCGCCGCGATCTCACCAAGGTCGTGCGCCACGAGGCCGAGAGCGCCCGGGTCGCGATCCGCAACGTGCGACGTGACGTCATGCACGAGCTGAAGGACCTGCTCAAGGAGAAGCTCGTCTCCGAGGACGACGACCATCGCGCGCAGGACGAGGTGCAGAAGCTCACGGACAAGTACGTCGCCGAGGTCGACCAGGTCCTCGCGGAGAAGGAAAAAGAGCTGATGCAGGTCTGAGCGGTGGCGCAAGCCGACACCCGCGATCCCGCCGTCCCGCGCCACGTCGCCGTCATCATGGACGGCAACGGTCGCTGGGCGGCCCGGCGCGCGCTGCCGCGCCACCTCGGGCATCGTGCCGGCATCAAGGCGGTGCGGGCTACGGTCGAGGGCTGCGCCCGGCGCGGTGTCGAGCAGCTCACGCTGTTCGCTTTCTCCAGCGAGAACTGGAAGCGCCCCACCGAGGAGGTTTCCAGGCTGATGGAGCTGTTCCTGGAGGCGATGGACCGCGAGGTTGCCGAGCTGCACCGGAACTCGATCAGGCTGCGGTTCATCGGCGACCTCGGCAGCCTTCGCGCAGCGCTGCTCGAGCGGATACGCGCCGCCGAGGAACTCACGGCCGGCAACCAGCGCATGCAGCTCAACATCGCGGTTTCCTATGGTGGCCGCTGGGACATAGTGCAGGCCGCGCGGCGGCTGGCCGGGGGCGTCCGGGACGGCGAGCTGCCGCTCGAGTCCATCGACGAAGCGGCTTTTTCGGCGGCGCTGCAGCTAGGGGACGCGCCGGACCCGGACCTGTTCATCCGCACCGGCGGCGAGCAGCGGATCAGCAACTTCCTGCTGTGGAATCTCGCATATACGGAGTTATATTTCTGCGCCGTGCTGTGGCCGGATTTCGACGACACGGAACTCCAGCGGGCGTTCCAGCACTTCGGCGCGCGGCAACGGCGCTTCGGACTGACCTCGGCTCAGGTGGCCGGTGGCTAGCGGGCTGCGCGAGCGCGTGCCCACGGCGCTGGCACTCGCTGCCACCGTCGTCGCAATCCTGCTGTGGACGCCGCCGGCAGTGGCGGTCACGGTCATTGCTTTGATCATGCTCGCCGGCGCGTGGGAGTGGGCCGGACTCGCGGGCCTGGACACGCCGCTCAAGCGGGGCGGCTACGTGCTGGCCGTCGCGGGCGGAATCGCCCTCGACTGGTGGTACACGGCCGGCGACGCCGAGCGGGTCGTGTTCCTGCGCGCGACCGCGCTCTGGTGGCTGCTGGCGTTTCTGTGGCTCGTGTTCGCCGCGCAGCGCGGTGGCCGGCTGGCTGCATCCATCGTCGGCTGGATCGTGCTCGCCACGGCGGCCGTCAGTCTTGCCAGGCTGGTGCTGGTCGAACCGCAAGGCCGCGAGCTGCTGCTGTTCCTGCTGGTGCTGATCGCCGCCGCCGACGTCGGGGCCTATTTCGGCGGGCGTAAATTCGGGCGGCACAGGCTCGCGCCCAGGATCAGCCCGGGCAAGACCTGGGAGGGCTTTGCGGCCGGAATGCTCGCGGCCTCGGCGGCCGCTGCGCTCGGGGCGGTCTACTTCGGGGTCTCGCTGCTGCCGTGGCTTGCGCTGTGCGTGCTGGTCGCGCTCGTCTCGGTCGTCGGCGACCTCGTCGAGAGCAGGTTCAAGCGCCGCGCCGGCCTGAAGGACAGCGGCAGTCTGCTGCCGGGACACGGTGGCGTGCTCGATCGCATCGACAGCGTCACCGCTGCGGCCCCGGTCTACCTGCTGGGGCTGCTCGTGCTGGGCGTGGCCTGATCGTGCGGGTCGCGATACTCGGCAGCACCGGCAGCATCGGCGTCAGCACGCTGGACGTGCTGGCACGGCATCCGGATCGCTACGAGGTCGTGGCGCTCGCCGCGTCCAGCAATCACGGGCGCCTGCTCGAGCAATGTATCGCGCACCGGCCCCGCGTCGCGGTGCTGCGGGACGGCGCCTCGGCGCAGCAGCTCGAGTCGGCGCTGCGGACGGCAGGGCAGCGCACCGAGGTGCTGGCGGGTCCGCAGGCGCTCGAGCAGGTCGCCGCCAGCGGCGATGTGGACGCCGTCATGGCGGCGATCGTCGGAGCGGCCGGACTGCCATCGACGCTTGCGGCGGCCCGGGCGGGCAAGCGCGTGCTGCTTGCGAACAAGGAGTCGCTGGTCGTCGCCGGGCGCCTGATGGTCGACGCGGTGCGCAGCGGCGGCGCGGCGCTGATCCCGATCGACAGCGAGCACAATGCCGTATTCCAGTGCCTGCCTGCCGGCGTCGTCGAGACGGGCCGCCCGGTGCCGGGGGTGCGACGGATCCTGCTGACGGCCTCCGGTGGTCCTTTCCTGCGGCGCAGTCGGGCCGAGATGGCTCGGGCGCTGCCCGTGGACGCATGCGCCCATCCGCGCTGGAACATGGGGCCGAAGATCTCGGTGGATTCTGCGACGCTGATGAACAAGGGGCTCGAGCTGATCGAGGCCTGCATACTGTTCGGGATGGAACCGCGTGACGTCAGCGTGGTCGTACACCCGCAGAGCATCGTCCACTCGCTGGTGGAGTACGTGGACGGTTCGATCCTGGCCCAGCTCGGCAATCCCGATATGCGCACCCCGATCGCGCACGCTCTCGGCTGGCCGGAGAGGATCGTCTCCGGTGTAGAATCGCTGGATCTCGTCGCTGCAGCGCGCCTGGACTTCGAGGCACCGGACCTCGATCGCTTTCCGGCGCTGCGACTCGCCCGCTCGGCCGCCGAGCGGGGCGGCACCGCGCCGGCGGTGCTGAACGCGGCGAACGAGGTGGCGGTCGAGGCTTTCCTCGGTGGTCGCCTGGGTTTTCTCGGCATAGCCGGGCTGATCGAGGCGGTGCTGGAGGAGCACGTCGACGGACCCGCCGACGATCTTGAGATCGTGCTCGAAGCGGACCGCTGGGCGCGGGACCTGGCACGCGAGAAACTGGCCCGTGAGGTCGAAAGGGGCGCATGACGATTCTGAGCTACGTGCTGGCTTTCCTGGTCGCGATCGGTGTGCTGGTCGCCGTCCACGAGTACGGCCACTTCTGGATGGCGCGCAGGATGGGCATCCGGGTGCTGCGGTTCTCGATCGGGTTCGGCAAGGTGCTCTGGAGCCGCCGCGACGCCCGTGGCACCGAGTACGCGATCTCGGCGATCCCGCTCGGTGGCTACGTGAAGCTGCTCGACGAGCGCGAGGGGCCGGTGGCGGACGCACAGCTGTCGGAGGCCTACAACCGCAAGCCGGTCTGGCGTCGAATCCTGGTGCTGGTCGCAGGGCCGCTCGCCAATTTCCTGTTCGCGGTTGCCGCGTACTGGGTCCTGTTCGTGGCAGGCGTCCCGGCCCTGAAGCCGGTCATCGGCGAGGTCGCGCCCGGCTCGATCGCGGAACTCGCCGGCCTTGAGGCCGGGGACGAGGTCGTGCAGGTGGACGGCCGCGAAGTCTCGACGCGCGAGGCGGCCGTGCTCGCGATCCTGGATGAGCTGATGACCGCGGCGCCGATCAGGATGAGCGTGCAGGGTCAGGACGGACGTTCACGGAACCTCGCGCTCGAGATCGACGGTGACCGGCGCGGATTGACCGAGCCTGGCGCGCTGTTGCCGGGTCTCGGCTTCGACTTCTGGTACCCGGCCATCCCGGCGCGGGTCGGCAAGGTGCTCGAAGGCATCCCGGCCGAGCGGGCGGGGCTCGGCGAAGGCGACCTGCTGCTCGAGGTCGACGGCGAGCCGGTCGAGGATTTCCCTGCGCTGGTGCGCCTGGTGCAGCCGAATCCGGGACGGACGCTCGTGTTCACGATCGACCGCGCCGGGGAGCGGATCCGCGTGCCGGTCGAGGTCGAGGCGCAGCGCGAGGGCGACAGACTCGTCGGACGCATCGGCGTGCAGCCGGCCGCCGGCGGCGCGATTCCCGAGGAGATGCGGACCCGCGAGCACTACGGGCCGCTCGAGTCGCTGGCGAGGGCGACCGGCAAGACCTGGGACATGTCGGTCCTGACAGTGCGAATGCTCTGGAACGTCGTCACCGGTGACGTCTCGGTGAAGAACCTGAGCGGACCGATCAACATCGCCGAATACGCAGGGTTTTCCGCCCGCCAGGGGATCCTCTCGTTCCTGTCCTTCCTCGCGATCGTCAGCGTCAGCCTGTTCATACTCAACCTGCTGCCCATTCCGATCCTCGACGGCGGCCAGATCGTCTACCAGGTGGCCGAACTGGTCAAAGGCAGCCCGCTGTCTGATCGTGCCCAGGCCGTCGGACAGCAGATCGGTATCCTGCTGCTGCTGGTGCTGATGAGCTTCGCGTTCTACAACGACCTCTCGCGCCTGTTCAGCTGAGCCTACCCGTGAAGCGTTCCAGATTCCTGGCCCCCCTGACGGCCCTGCTGGCCGTACCAGCGGTCCTCGCGCAGTCGGCCGGCGGCGAGTTCACGGTCGGCGACATCCGCATCGAGGGCCTGCAGCGCATCTCGGAGGGCACGGTCTACAACTACCTGCCCGTCAACATCGGCGACCGTCTCGATGCGCGCCGGGTCGAGGAGGCGCTGCGTGCGCTTTACGCGACCGGCTTCTTCCGCGACGTCGAGATCCGCCGCGACGGAGGTGCGCTGGTGGTCGCGGTGCGCGAGCGACCGTCGATCGAGAGCTTCACGATCACCGGCAACAAGGACATCAAGAGCGAGGACCTCGAGAAGTCTCTGCGCAGCGTGGGACTCGCGCGCGGCAAGACCTTCAACCAGTCCACGCTCGACGAGGTCGAGCGCTTCCTGACCGACCAGTATTACTCCCGCGGAAAGTACGGCGTGAAGGTCGACACCAAGGTCGAGGAGGTCGCCGACAACCGGGTGCGCATCGCGATCGACATCGTCGAGGGCAAGCGCTCGAAGATCAGGCAGATCAACATCGTCGGCAACGAGGCCTTCGAGGACGACGAGTTGCTCGACGCTTTCACGCTCAGCACGCCCAACTGGCTGTCCTGGTACCGCTCCGACGATCGCTATTCGCGCGAGGAGCTCTCCGGGGACCTCGAGAAGCTGCGCTCCTATTACCTCGACCGCGGTTACGCGAACTTCGAGATCGATTCCACGCAGGTCGCGATATCACCTGACAAGAGCGACATGTTCGTCACGGTCAACGTCGACGAGGGCGAGGTCTACCGCATCTCGGACGTGAAGATCGCCGGCAACCTCGTCGTGCCGGAGTCGCAGTTGTGGCCGCTGGTGCAGGTGCGTCGCGGCGACATCTTCTCGCAGAAGCTGCTGACGGCGACGACCGAGCTGATGGCGCTGCGTCTCGGGCAGGACGGCTACGCCTTCGCCAAGATCGAGCCGGTGCCGATCGCCGACCAGGACGCCAAGGAAATCGCGGTCACCTTCCTGGTCGAGCCTGGCAATCGCGCCTATGTGCGCCGGATCAACTTCACCGGTTCGACGTCGATCAACGACGACGTGCTGCGCCGCGAGATGCGCCAGATGGAGGGCGGTTACCTTTCGAACGCGGCGGTCGAGCGGTCGAAGCAGCGCCTGCAGCGGTTGCCGTTCATCGAGTCGGTCGAGGTCGAGACGAACCCGGTGCCGGGAACCCCGGACCTGGTGGACGTGGAGTTCAAGATCAAGGAAGGCCTGCCGGGACAGTTCAGCGGCGGCATCGGCTATTCCGAGTCGCAGTCGGTGCTGCTGAACGGCAGCTTCGTGCACAGCAACTTCATGGGCACCGGCAACCGCGTCGCGGCCGAGGCGAACGCCGGCCAGTACAGCCAGGTCTACAGCCTGTCGCACACGGACCCGTACACGACGATCGACGGCGTGTCGCGCTCGCTGTCCGCGACCTACAGGAAATACAGCCAGTTCACGTCGTCCTCCTCGGATTTCGAGACCAGCACGGGCACGCTGGCCGTCGACTACGGCTGGCCGATCAGCGAATTCCAGTCGGTGCGCGCGGGCCTGGCGTTCCAGCGCTCCGACCTGTTCACGGACCCGTTCTCGAGCGCCCAGGAGTCGCTGGTCTGGGTGCAGAACAACGGCAACACCTACACGAAGCAGTCCTCGACCGGCGTGCCGCCGGTCGCCATCACGTACTACGGCACCAAGTTCGACACCTACGAGCTGTCGCTCGGCTGGGGATTCGATTCCCGCAACCGCACGCTGTTCGCCGACCGTGGCGCGCGGCACCGCCTGGGCGTCACGTACGCAGTGCCGGGCAGCGACGTCGAGTTCTACATCCTGAACTACGATTACCTGCAGTTCATCCCGATCTCGAAGTGGTTCACGCTGATGCTGAACACCGAGAT
>DATIRA010000037.1:0-10519 GCA_035470225.1 Steroidobacteraceae bacterium
AAAACAGCTCGGAAGGCCGGGGGATTCCATGACTGGAACCAGTGGTGGCGAGGTGCTTGCGCGCATGCTCCAGGCCGAAGGCGTCGAGAAGGTCTTCGGTATCATCGACGGGACGTATTTCGGGTTCTATTCCAGCCTGCACCGACTGGGCATCGAAATCGTCACGCCGCGGCACGAGACCTGTGCCGCCCACATGGCAGGCACCTATGCGCGGCTGACAGGCCGGCTCGGCGTCTGCATGGCCAGCAACGGGCCAGGCGTCGCGAACATACTGCCGGGCCTGGTCGTCGAGCAGGCCGAAGGCAATCGCGTCCTCGCCATCACCAGCTGCCGCAGGCCGCAGATCGTTTATCCGGATCGGGGCGGTGCGTACCAGGCCTTCGACCAGGTCGGCGCGATCTCCCGCATCTCCAAGTGGAGCCATGCCGTCGTGTCGTTCGACAGGGTGGCCGAGCTCGGACGCACTGCACTGCGCAACTGCTTCGAGGGCCGCCCCGGGGTCGTGCACCTCGACGTGCCGGAAACGATCATGAACGGCAAGGTCAAGGCGGAGGTGCCGATCTGGTCGCCGCAGCAATACCGCGTCACGACCCCGATCGTCCCCTCGCCCGATCAGGTCGAGCACGCCGCCGAGCTGCTGGCCCGGGCCGAGCTTCCGATCCTGCACGCGGGCAGCGGCGTGATCCATGCCGGGGCCTACGAGGAACTGCGGCGCGTGGCCGAGCTGCTACATGCCCCGGTCACGACCAGCTGGGCGGCGCGCGGCGTGTTGCCGGAAACCTCCGAGCTCGCGATACCGATGCCCTACGTGAAGATCAACAACGAGGTCCGCAACGATGCCGACGCCGTGCTGGTCGTCGGCTCCCGGCTGGGCGAGACCGACTGGTGGGGCAAGCCGCCCAACTGGCGGAAGCCCGCGGAGCAGGCGATGGTCCAGGTGGACATCGACGGCCACACGCTCGGCGCGAACAAGCCGGCGGCACTCGCGGTGCTGGCCGACGCACGCTTGTTCCTGCACGCGCTTGCCGAGCGCCTGGAGTCGCGGCGCGCACAGATGAATCTCGACGTCCGGCGTCGTGCGCTCGCGAAATATCGCGAGTTGATCGCGAAGGAGCGCGCCAAGCTCGACGAGAAGCTCGAGGACATGTCCGTGCCGATGAACCCGGCGCACGTCGCGCATGTCTGCCAGCAAGTCTTCCCGGAGGGCTCGACCCTGGTCGCAGACGGCGGTAACACGGCCGTGTGGAGCATGTTCTTCCACTCGGCACTCGTGCCGAACACCGTGGTCTCGACATTCAAGTTCGGGATGCTCGGTGCGGGTCTCGCACAGGCGAACGGAGCCGCGATCGCGCGGCCCGAACATCCCGTCTGCTGCATGATCGGCGACGGCGCGATGGGCTTCCACCCGCAGGAGGTCGAGACGGCCGTGCGCCACGGCCTGAAGGTCGTCTTCCTGGTGCTGTGCGACCGCCAGTGGGGCATGGTGAAGATGAACCAGCAGTTCGCGCTGAAGCCGATCAAGACGATGATCAAGAAGTCGCTCGGGCCGGAGGAGACGATCAAGGCGGACCTCGGCGAAATCGAGTTCGACAAGCTCGGGCAGTCCATGGGCGCGCACGGCGAGCGCGTCGCGGACCCGCGCGAACTGCGGCCGGCCCTCGAGCGCGCACTCGGCTGCGGCGGCCCCGCGGTCATCCATGTGGACGTGGACCCGGTCAAGCACATGTGGGCACCGGGCCTGATGTACTTCAAGGACATGCACCTGGAACCGGGCGGCAAATGAGCGGCATCGACGCGGTCCGGCTGAATTTCAGCCCGGAATCGCTCGTCGGCCTGAACATGATTCTGGCGCTGGTGATGTTCGGCGTCGCTCTCGACATGAAAGTGGCGGATTTCAGGGGCATCGCCTCGGCCCCCCGCGCCGTGCTGATCGGCCTGGGCGCTCAGTTCCTGCTGATGCCGATGACGGCCTGGCTGCTGACGCTGGCGCTGAAGCCCCAGGCCAGCATCGCGCTCGGCATGCTGCTGGTCGCCGCCTGCCCCGGTGGCAACATCTCGAACTTCCTGACGAACTTCGCGCGGGGCACGACGGCGCTGTCGGTCACGGTCACGGCGTTCTCGACGATTGGGGCGATGTTCTTCACGCCGTTCAACCTGGCGCTGTGGGGCGGACTCAATCCGGCGACCCGACCGATCCTCACCGAGGTCGCGATCAGTCCGCTCGAGGTGCTCGGCACGATCATGATCCTGCTCGCGATCCCAGCGGTCCTCGGCATGTACGCGGCGCACCGCTTCCCGGCCGCGACCGCGCGGGCGCGCAAGCCGTTCCGCATCTTCTCGATCATCGTGTTCGCCGGATTCGTCGTGGGCGCGCTGGCGGCGAACTGGCAGTATTTCGTCGTGCACGTGCGCCAGGTCGCAATGGTCGTGTTCCTGCTGAACGCGCTGGGCCTCTCGGTCGGTTACCTGGCCGCGCGAGCCGCAAAGCTGCCGGAGGCCGACCGCAGGGCGGTCTCGATCGAGGTCGGCGTCCAGAACGCCGCCCTCGGCCTGATCCTGGTCTTCAACTTCTTCGACGGACTCGGCGGCATGGCTATCGTCGCGGCATGGTGGGGCATCTGGCACATCATCGCGGGACTGACGCTGGCGACCTGGTGGCGCCGTCATCCACCGGCGCTCGCTGCGGTGGAGTCGCGATGAAGCGTGTGTTGGTCACCGGCGGCGCGGGATACCTCGGCGGCCGGCTGGTGGAGACCCTCGCGACCGGGGACGCCGGGCGGCGACCCGGCTGCCTCGTCGCGACGGACGTCCGCGAAGTGCCACAGCAGCAGCGGCCGGCAGGCGTGGAATACGTGGTCCACGACGTCCGCTCCGCCGGCCTCGACGAGCTGCTGCGACGGCACTCGATCGACACGGTCGTGCACCTCGCCGCGATCGTCACGCCCGGGGCGAAATCCAATCGGGAGCTCGAGTATTCCGTGGACGTGGTCGGAACCCGCCGCGTACTCGAGGCCTGCGTAGCCTGCGGCGTGAAGCGCTTCATCGTCACCTCGAGCGGGGCGGCCTACGGCTACCACGCAGACAACCCCGAGTGGCTGACCGAGGACGACCCGGTGCGCGGCAACGAGGAGTTCGCGTATTCGCACCACAAGCGCCTGGTCGAGGAGATGCTCGCCGAGTACCGCAAGGAGCATCCCGGGCTCGAGCAGGTCGTTTTCCGCGTCGGCACGATCCTCGGCGAGACGACCCGGAACCAGATCACCGCGTTGTTCGAGAAACCACGCCTGATCGCGATCAAGGGCTCGTCGAGCCCGTTCGTGTTCATCTGGGATCGCGACGTCGTCGGCGCGATCGAGCACGCGATCCATGGCGGCCCACCCGGCATCTACAACGTGGCCGGCGACGGCGCGCTCAGTATCCAGCAGATCGCGGCCCGTCTAGGCAAACGCTGCGTGACGCTACCAGCCGGCCTGCTGCAGGCTGTGCTCGCGGTACTGCATCCGCTCGGTCTCTCGCGCTACGGCCCGGAGCAGGTGAATTTCCTGCGGTACCGGCCGGTGCTGTCGAACCGCCGCCTGAAGGAGGAGTTCGGCTACACGCCGCAGCTGACTTCCAGCGAGGTCTTCGAGCTCTTCTGCAGGGCCCGTGGGCTCGTGACGGGCCGGGAATGAGCCGACGCTCCTTCGAGGGCCGGACGGTGTTGGTCACCGGCGCGGCCGGAGGACTCGGCCGCGCACTCGTCCACCGGTTCGCCGCGGCCGGCGCGCACGTCGTGGCCGTGGACCGGGATGCTGCCGGCGTCGACGAACTCGCGCGGGAGCTCGTCTCGAGCGGTCACGCGTGCCTCGCGCTCGGCTGCGACGTGACCGACGCAGATGCCGTCGAGGCCGTGGTGACCGAGACGCGCCGGCGCTTCGGCGGCATGGACGTACTCATCAACAACGCAGGCATCAGCCACCGCAGCCCGCTCGCGCAGACCCGTCCCGAGGTGATCCGCCGCGTGATGGAGGTGAATTTCTTCGGCTCGGTTCATTTCACGCAGGCCGC
Organism: Steroidobacteraceae bacterium; assembly: GCA_035470225.1. Lineage (GTDB taxonomy): Bacteria > Pseudomonadota > Gammaproteobacteria > Steroidobacterales > Steroidobacteraceae > DATIRA01. Next base: position 4,048 of record DATIRA010000037.1, read on the forward strand.
GCTGCCTCAGCTGCTCGAGCGCAGCGGCATGATCATCGTGGTCTCGAGCGTCGCGGGATTCGCGCCGCTGGTCGCGCGGACCGGCTACGCGGCGAGCAAGCACGCACTGCACGGCTTCTTCGAGAGCCTTCGCCCCGAGGTCGCACAGTCGGGCATGGACGTGATGCTGGTCTGCCCCTCGTTCATCAGCACGGGCATCGAACGCAACGCGCTCGGTGCCGACGGGGGTCCAGTGACACATGCGCAGGTGGTAATCGGGCAGCGACTCACGCCGGAGGCTGCCGCGGACCGCATATTCGTCGCGGCCGGTCGCCGCAGGCGCCTGCTGCGCATCGGTCGCACGGCAGACCTTGCCTGGTGGGTCAGCCGCATTGCGCCGGCCGCGTACGAGCGGGGCATGGCCCGTCGGCTGCGCGGCGAGATGAAGGCCCCGTGAGAGGACACCCGGGTCCGACGATGCGGGCGATGGTGTTGCGACGGCCGGGCGGTCCGCTCGAGCTCGAGGAGCGCCCGAGGCCCCGGCCGGGCCCGGGCCAGGTGTTGCTTCGCGTGCGGGCCTGTGCGGTCTGCCGCACGGATCTCCACGTCGTGGACGACGAGCTGCCGGCGGTGCCACACCCGATCGTCCCGGGTCACGAGATCGTCGGGGAAGTGGCCGAGTGCGGCCCGGGGGTCGCACTGGCCGAGGGAACCCGGCTCGGGGTGCCCTGGCTCGGCTGGACCTGCGGGAGCTGCGACTATTGCCGTACCGGACGCGAGAACCTGTGTGATTCGGCACGCTTCACCGGTTACCAGCTCGACGGCGGTTATGCCGATTTCGTCGTGGCGGACCAGCGTTATTGCTTCCCGCTGCCCGACGGTCTCGACGACGCGCACGCGGCGCCGTTGCTCTGCGCCGGACTCATCGGTTACCGCTCGCTGCGGATGACCGGCGAGGCGCAGCGCATCGGCCTGTACGGATTCGGCGCAGCGGCGCACATCGTTGCGCAGGTGGCCCGGCACCAGGGACGCGAGTGCCTCGCCTTCGTCCGCCGCGGGGACCACGCGGCCGGCGATTTCGCCCGGGAGCTCGGCTGCAGCTGGGCCGGTGCAAGCGACGAGCGGCCACCGGCCCCGCTGGATGCCGCGATCATCTTCGCGCCTGCCGGCGAGCTCGTGCCCGCGGCACTCGCCTGCGTCCGCAAGGGCGGCACCGTGGTTTGCGGCGGCATCCACATGAGCGACATCCCCACGTTCCCGTATGCGCTGCTGTGGGGCGAGCGCGTCGTCCGCTCGGTGGCCAACCTGACGCGACGGGACGGCGAGGAGTTCCTGCCACTAGCGATGCGGATTCCCGTCCGCACCAGCGTCCAGCAGTTCCCGCTGGCTGCGGCCAACGCAGCGTTGCGGCAATTGCGCGAGGGACGCCTCACTGGCGCCGCGGTGCTGATCCCCTGAACGCACCGGGGGCTCGGACGCGCCCCGGAACCTGCGTACAATTCCCGCGAGCATCCACGCCTCGATCTCTGGTGACCCGCGATGAAGATCCACGTCAAGCATCCCCTGAAGACGGACGTCGATTCGGCCTTCAAGCTCTGCACGGAGCAGAAAAATCAGGAGACGGTCTACTCGAAGCTCAACTGCGAGAATCCCAGTATCAAGCGCGAGGGTCGGGCGCCCAACGTGAAGCTCAGGATCTACCGGGTAGTGCCGGCCACGCCGCCGGCCGCGATCCGCAGGCTGGTGCCGGCCACGAACGAGGTTTCACACAGCGAGGACTGGAGCCGCGACGGCGACGGCTACACCTCCGAGATCCGCATCGAGATCAAGGGCGTGCCGGTGAAGATCGCCGGCACGAAGTCGCTGCAGCCGTCCAGGGCCGGCTGCACGGTTGAGTGGCACTTCGACGTCACCAGCAGCCTGCCGCTCGTGGGCTCCGTGATGGCCTCGTTCGCGGGCGCACAGGTCGAGCAGAATCTCGAGGATGAATACAAGATCCTGAAGTCGCTGGCCTGAGCCGTTCGCGGATGCTGCGGCGCAGCTAGCCAATTGCGAAACACGGCGGGCCGGCGACGGCGCTAGTATCGCCTGGTGGCACGGCTTTCCCCGATCGACGCCGCCTTCTTCCTGCTCGAGACCGAGCAGCGGCCGATGAACATCGGCTCGCTGATCACGCTGGTTCCGCCGAAGTCCGCCCGGGGCAGGTTTGCCGACCGCCTGGTGAAGGCGATGCTCGAGTGTCCGGTGGGACCTCCGTTCAACCGCGTGCTGCGGCCCGGGCTGTTGCCGGCGTTGCGGGAATCGACCGCAATCGACGCGGGAAGGCAGCTTCACCGCAGACGGTTGCATGCACCCGGCACGCTGGCAACCCTGTTCGAGGAAATCTGCGAGATCCACGTGCGGCGACTGCCGCGCCACGGCGCGCTGTGGGAGACCTACGTCTTCGAAGGGCTACAGAACGGTCGCGTCGCGCTGTATTTCAAGACCCACCACGGCCTGATCGACGGGATCGGCTTCATTCGCGTCGTGACCGACACGGTGACGGAGTCACCCGACCCCGGCGACCCGAGGGCGATCTGGGAGGGATTGCGCAGCTCGTCGGTGATCGCGGACCAGGAACACCGGCCGGCCGCCACCGGCGCGGTTCGCGGCACGGCCCTGGAGGTCGGTGAAACGGCCGCGGACCTGCTGCGCCTCGCGCTGCGACAGGGCCTCAGGACACTCGGCGCCGGCGAAGGCCTCGCTCTGCCGTTCGTCGGCACGCCTGACGTGCTGAAGGCTCCGCCGAGCCCCAACAGGGTCATGGGTCACTGCATGCTGCCGCTCGAACGCGCCCGGAGCGTCGCGCGCGCGCGCGGCGGCACGGTCAACGACGTCGTGCTCACCGTGCTCGACATGGCACTGAGCCGACACCTCGAGGAGATCGGAACGCCGCCGCATCGACCGCTGGTCGCGGACATGCCCGTGGCCCTCGAAGATCATGGAGGTGCCGGCAACCGCATCACGATTCTGCAGGTCCCGCTCGGGCGGCCGGCAGGATCGCCGGTCGAGCGCTTCCAGGACGTCATTCGCGAGACGAAGGAACTCAAGGGCGAGGTCCGGAGCCTGTCGGGCAGCGCGCTGATGCTGTACTCGATCCTGGTGCATTCAGCGGCCAGCAGCATCGAGTCGCTCGGGCTCGGAGCGCTGCCGATGCTGGCCAACACCGTCATCTCGAATCCCGCCGGTATCGAGCGACGCGTCTATTTCAACGGCGCCGAAGTGGAACTCGCGCTGCCGGTGTCCGTGGTCGCGCACCACCAGGTGCTGAACATCACCGCCACGACCTACGTCGATGGACTGCACATCACCTTCATCGCGCTCGAGGAGGCGATCCCGGATGTTCAGAAGGTCGCCGACTACACGGTCGAGGCCTTCGCGGAACTGGACTCGAGCCTGCGAGTTCCGAGACGACGCAAGGCCGCGCGTGGCCGCAACAGCAACAAGCCAGCGTCGCGGAAGACCGGTAAGCGGGCAGCGCCGCGCAAAGGCAGGCGCGGCCCGGCCGGCGTATCCTGAGTCCGCCAGAAATCAACCGCGCCGGAGACCCGACATGCCTGGAGCAGGCAGGATCGCTCACGAACTCGGCGTCGCACTGCGCCTCGGCGGCCGCGCGCTGAAGCGCCGCGTCGCGGCCAGCCGGGCCGCACCGGAGAGCCAGGGGATCCAGCACGAGGAACTGCTGCGCTGGCTCGACGGACTCCCGTCGGGACAGTCCGCAGCGAGGACCTTCGTGCGGCTCCCGGCCGACCAACCTCCGTGGCACGACACCGGGCTCGACCTCGAACGTGGCGACACGGTCACGGTACTCGCGCAGGGTCGCGTGTACCTTTCCCGGGCGCTCGACATCTGGGTTGGTCCCTCGTTCCAGCTCTGGGCGCGCATCGGCAATGAGGGTCCGGTGTTCCGCGGCACCCGCTCGACGAACACGTTCACGGCAGGACAGTCCGGGCGCCTCTGGCTCGCGAGCTATTTCCCGGGCGAGTGGGCAGACCCGACCGGCCGGCTCGGGACTGACCCGGCCGATTACTCCAAGGTCTCGGGAGAACTCGCCGTGCTGGTCGTCCGCTGGGCACAGGGGACCGATGTGGCGGGTGTGTTCCGGGATGCGATTGCCGCAGCGGATACACCCGGGCTCGTGCGTGACGAGGCCGAAAGGCAGCAATCCCAGACAGAGGCGCCCCCCGGCTGGAGCTACCTCTGGTACCTGGGTCCCGGAGAGATATATCGTCCCGTCGCAGCGCCCGATTCGAGACCAGCAATCCGCTGCCATACCCATGGCGACGTCGGTATCCTGCGACGTGACGCGGAGATCGCGCTCGAGCCCGGACTCGAGCTCCGCTGGCGCTGGAAGGTGGACGAGCTGCCGATCGACCTGGCAGAAGACACGCTGCCCTCCCACGACTACCTGTCGATCGCGGTCGAGTTCGACGATGGCCAGGACATCACCTACTACTGGAGCGCCAGGCTGCCGGTCGGCACCGTTTACCGATGCCCGCTGCCGACCTGGAAGGACAAGGAGACCCACGTGGTGGTCCGCTCCGGCCCGTCGCAGCTCGGGCAGTGGCTCGAGGAATCCCGCGACCTGCATGCTGATTACCGCAGCATCATCGGTGGATCGGCGAGCAGGGTCGTCAGGATCTGGCTGATCGCGAACAGCCTGTTCCAGCGTGGCCACGGGCGCTGCGAGTACTCGGCGATCCGCCTGCAGGGTCCGGAGGGGACCGTCGACGTGCTTTAGGCCGGCAACGCCGGCCCGGCACCATGCGGCTGGTGCATCGCAGCAATAAAGCCGGGCCGGTTGGCATGAATCCCCGGTGCAAGTAATCTCGAAGGTTGACTGCGGAACGCGCCCGCGCCGGCGCGCGTGCACAAGGCAACTGAACAAGGGGGACGAGATGCACGGCCTGATGATGGAAAAGCCGCTCCTGATCACGGACATCATGCGGTTCGCGGAGCGCAACTACCCGGCCGTAGAGGTCGTCTCGGTCACGTTGGACAACCCGCGACATCGCTGCACCTGGAAGGACGTGTTCCGCCGGGCACGGCAGCTCGCCAACGCGCTCGCCGCGGCAGGGGTCAAGCCGGGTGACCGGATCGGCTCGCTCGCCTGGAACGACTACCGGCATCTCGAGCTGTACTACGCGGTCTCGTGCATGGGCGCGATCATGCACACGATCAATCCGCGCCTATTTCCCGAGCAACTCGAGTACATTATCAATCACGCCGAGGACAAGTTGTTGTTCGTCGACCCGACCCTGCTGCCGGCCCTCGCTCCGCTGCAGGGCAAGACCCCGTCGGTAGAGAAAGTCGTCCTGCTCGGTTCCGATGCCACGGTCCCCGAAGTGGTCAAGGGCAAGCTCGAGTCCTACGAGACTTTCATCGCGGGGTACCCGGACGAGTACGACTGGCCGGAACTCGACGAGCGGCAGGCAAGCTCGCTCTGCTACACGTCCGGGACGACCGGCAACCCCAAAGGCGTGCTCTACAGTCACCGCTCCAATGTGCTGCACGCATATGCCGGCTGCCTGCCGGATGCCATCGGCGTCAGCGGCCGGGACACGATCCTCGCGGTCGTGCCGATGTTCCACGCCAACGCCTGGGGTCTGCCCTACAACGCCGCGATGGTGGGCTCGAAGGTCGTGTTGCCGGGGCCCAAGATGGGCGATCCGGAAACGCTCGTTTCGCTGATGAACGACGAGCACGTGACGCTGGCAGCGGGCGTGCCGACGGTCTGGACGCTGCTGCTCAATTACCTCGCGCAGACCGGCAAGAAGCTCGAGACGCTAAAGAGCACGCTGGTCGGCGGCTCTGCCGTGCCGCTCAGCATGATCGAGACGTTCGCCGAGCAGCATGGCATCCAGGTCCTGCAGGGCTGGGGCATGACCGAGATGAGCCCGCTCGGCACCGTCTGCTCGCTGCGCCCGGAGATGGAGTCGCTGCCGGCCGAGGAGCGCTACCGGATCCACACGAAGCAGGGACACGGCGTGTTCGGCGTCGAGATGAAGATCGTCGACGAGGACGGCAAGGAGCTTCCCTGGGACGGCAAGTCCTCCGGGGAGCTCAAGGTCCGCGGCAACTGGGTCTGCAGCGGTTACTACGGCCTGAAGGAGTCCTCGGCTCACGACGCGGACGGCTGGTTCGCGACCGGCGACGTCGCCGCGATCGGTCCGGACGGCTACCTGCAGATCACCGATCGCGCCAAGGACGTGATCAAGTCCGGCGGCGAATGGATCAGCTCAGTGGACCTGGAGAATTGCGCCTGCGGTCATCCGGATGTGCTGATGGCCGCCGCGATCGGGGTCAAGCACCCGAAGTGGGAGGAACGACCGATCCTGCTGGTCGTGCCGCGGCAGGGCTGCACGCCGGCCCGTGACTCGGTGCTCGCGCACATCGCGGAGCATTTCGCCAAGTGGCAGCTGCCCGACGACGTGATCCTGGTCGAGAGCCTGCC
>DATIRA010000038.1:0-4545 GCA_035470225.1 Steroidobacteraceae bacterium
AAGATCGGTCAGCAGCTGACGATGACGCCGCAGCTGCAGCAGGCGATCAAGCTGCTGCAGCTGCCGATCCTCGAGCTGCAGGCACAGGTGCAGCAGGCGCTCGAGTCGAACGTGATGCTGGAGGCCGAGGAGGACGAGACCATCGAGGTCACCTCCCTCGAGGCGACCGCGGCCGAGGCTGGCGAGGACGAGAACTCCCCGCAGGAGGAGGAGATCGTCGTCGAGATGGAGGACCCCTGGGCCGATTCGATCCCGACCGGCGGCGAGGGGCGCGCCCAGGACGACGACGACCGGCCGCTCGAGTTCGCCGACGAGCGCAACCTCGACCTGCACCAGCACCTGATCTGGCAGCTCGAGATCAGCAAGCTCGACCCGCGCGAGCTGTGGATCGGCGAGGCGATCGTCGACGCGCTGAACGAAGACGGTTACCTGACCGAAAGCACCGACGCCATCGCGCGCAGCCTGTGCGTTGATCTGCCCGTGACACAGCAGGACGTCGAGCACGTGCTGGCGTTCGTGCAGACGCTGGACCCGGCCGGAGCAGGTGCGCGCGACCTCGCCGAATGCCTCCGGCTGCAGCTCGAGCAGCTCGATCCCGGGACGCCCGGCCTCGAGCTCGCGCTCGCGATCGCGGCCGAGAACCTGCAGGAGGTCGCGGACCGGGACCTCGGCACGCTCGGGCGCAAATTCGACGCGGACGAGGAGACGCTGCACGTCGCGCTGGCGCTGATCCGCGGCTGCAACCCCAGGCCGGGTGCCTCGTTCACGACCGGGCAGCCCGAGTACTTGGTGCCGGACGTGTTCGTGAAGAGACGCGACCACGGCTGGTCCGTGGAAGTGAACCCGGCCGCGATGCCGCGGCTGCGCGTCAACCAGACCTACGCGAGCCTGGTGTCGCGCGCCGCGGACTACGCGACGCTGCGCGCCCAGCTGCAGGAGGCGCGCTGGCTGGTCCGCAGCCTGGAGATCCGTCACGAGACGCTGCTGAAGGTCGCCCGTGCGATCGTGCAGCGTCAGTCCTCGTTCCTGGAGCAGGGCGAGGAAGCGATGCAGCCGATGATCCTGCGCGACATCGCCGACGCGGTCTCGATGCACGAGTCGACGATCTCGCGGGTCACCACCGGCAAGTACATGCACACGCCGCGCGGCATATTCGAGTTCCGGTACTTCTTCTCGAGCCACGTTACCGGCGACGACGGCGAAGACGTCTCCTCGGTTGCGATCCGCGCGCGGATCCGCAAGCTGATCTCCGACGAATTACCGGAAAAGCCCTACAGCGACGCACAGCTCGCCCAGGTGCTCGCGGGCGAGGGCATCAAGGTCGCACGCCGGACAGTCGCGAAGTATCGCGAGGCGATGGGACTCGGGTCCTCGAGCGAGCGCCGGCACGCGTCGGCGCGCGCCGAGGCCTGAGGCGGACGGGAAAAAAGGCACGAATTCAGGAGGAGCGCGAGATGCAACTGCAGCTGAGCGGACACCACGTCGAAATCACACCTGCGCTGCGCAGCTACGTCGAGAAGAAACTCGGCCGGATCGTCGAGCGCTTCGAGCGGTTGATCGACGTGCAGTGCATTCTCTCCGTCGAGAAGCTCAGGCACAAGGCCGAGTCCACGGTCCGCGTCAGCGGACGAACGATCCACGCGGACGCGGTCGACGAGGACATGTACGCCGCGATCGATGCGATGGTCGACAAGCTGCAGCGGAGGGTGCGCAAGCAGAAGGAGCGCGCACGCGACCACCACGCCCCCGAGGCCCAGAAGCGCGGGGCGGCGGTCGCGCAGTGACGCATGAGGCTGGTCATCCTCAGTGGCCTGTCCGGGTCCGGCAAGAGCGTCGCGCTGCACATGCTGGAGGACCTCGGCTATTACTGCGTCGACAACATTCCCGCCGGCCTGCTGCAGGGGTTCATCGCCTACACGGTGCGCACCAGTGAGGCCGCCTACCGGCTGACCGCCGTCGGCGTCGACGCCCGCAACAGGCCGGAGGACCTCGCCGGGGTACCGGGACTCGTCGAGGAACTGCGTCGCAGCGGAATCGGATGCGAGCTCGTGTTCCTGCGCGCGGACAGCGAGGTGCTGTTGAAGCGCTTCAGCGAGACGCGTCGCAGGCATCCTCTGAGCCGCAGCGGACTCGGGCTCACCGAAGCGCTCGAGCAGGAGCAGCGGCTGCTCGAGCCGCTCGCGAGCTCCGCCGACCTGACCGTGGACACCTCGCGGCTTTCGGTGCACGAGTTGCGCGAGCTGATCCGCGAACGCGTAGCCGAGCACGGCGAGTCCGGTCCGTCGCTGCTCTTCGAGTCGTTCGCCTACCGAAACGGGGTCCCCGACGATGCGGACTTCGTCTTCGACGCAAGGGCCCTGCCGAACCCTTACTGGGAACCGGGCCTGCGCGATCTGACCGGGCGCGACGCGGCGGTGCTGCAGTTCATGGAGGGTCACCCGGAGGTCGCGGCCTTCCTTCAGGACCTGACCGGGCTGCTCGAGCGCTGGCTGCCCTCGCTGGTTCGCTCGAACCGCAGCTACCTGACCGTCGCGGTGGGCTGTACCGGTGGGCAGCACCGCTCCGTCTACCTGGCCGAGCAGCTGGCCCGCCACTTCAACGAGCGCTACGGGCGTGCGCTGATCCGCCACCGCGACCTCGCGAGCCGAGGGCACGAGTAGCGGGAATGTTCGCGGGCGCCGCGCCGACATCGTAAAGTGCGCGGCTCATGAATGCCGAGCTGCACCCAAGAAAGCTGAGCCACCTCGAGGCGCTGACCCGCGCGCTCGACCAGGGCACGATGCGGCAGGTTCACCGGCTGGTGAACTCGATGCATCCGGCCGAGGTGGCCTCGCTGCTCGAATCGCTGCCGCCGGCTCAGCGCGAGGTGGTCTGGGATCTCGTCGACCCGGAGCTCGAGGGCGACGTGCTGGTCGAGGTCAACGAGGAGGTGCGCGCCGGTCTCATCAGCGAGATGGAGACCGAGGAGCTGGTGGCCGCCACCGAGGGCCTCGAGGCGGACGACCTGGCCGACCTGCTGCAGGACCTTCCCGAAGCGGTCAACCGTCGCGTGCTGCGCTCGATGGATGCGCAGGACCGCGAACGGCTCAAGGCCATGCTCGCCTACGACGAGGACACGGCGGGCGGCCTGATGAACACCGACACGGTCAGTGTGCGCCCCGACGTGACGCTCGAGACCGTGCTGCGCTACCTGCGGATGCGCGCAGAATTGCCCGAGAAGACCGACACGCTGTTCGTCGTGAATCGCCATGACCGTTATCTCGGCGCGCTGGACGTCACGCGGCTGCTCACCGAGGACCCGGAGCGGACCGTCGGCGAGGTCATGGACCCGGAGGCCGGCGGCATCCCGCCGGAGATGCCGGCGAACAAGGTGGCCAGCCTGTTCGAGGATCGCGACCTGATGTCTGCGGCGGTGGTGGCTCCGGACGGTCGGCTGCTCGGGCGCATCACGATCGACGACGTCGTGGACGTGATACGTGAGCAGGCGGACCACTCGGTGATGAGCATGGCCGGCCTCGACGAGGAGGCCGACATGTTCGCGGGCGTCGTGCCGAGCGCGCGGCGTCGTGGCCTGTGGCTGGGCGTCAACCTGGCCACGGCTTTCCTGGCCGCCTGGGTGGTCGGACTGTTCGAGACCACGATCCAGCACATCGTTGCGCTGGCCGTGCTGATGCCGATCGTTGCCAGCATGGGTGGCGTGGCCGGCACGCAGACGATGACATTGATGATCCGTGGGCTCGCGCTCGGCCAGGTGGAGCGCGCGAACGCGCGCTGGCTGCTCGGCAAGGAAGTCGCGGTCGCGCTACTGAACGGGCTGGCCTGGGCGACGGTCGTCGCGGCGGTCTCGATGCTCTGGTACCAGGACTGGCGGATCGCCGGCGTGATCTTCCTGGCAATGGTCGTGAACCTGTTCGCCGCGGCGCTGGCCGGCGTGCTGGTGCCGCTGGGCCTGAAGCGCTTCGGCGTCGACCCGGCTGTCGCAGGTGGCGTGGTGCTGACGACCGTTACGGATGTGGTCGGGTTCGCGTCGCTGCTCGGTCTCGGGACGCTCGCCCTGCTCTGAACGTGCCGCGCAGAAAGGCGATGATCTCCTCGCGCCTCGCCTCGGCGTCCGCGCGCCCGAGCTGCATCAGCTTCTTCGTGTAGACCGACTCGAACAGCAGGTAGCTGACCAGCAGTCCGCCGCGGGCCTCCAGCGCGCCCATGGTCCGCAGCAGTCGGCGTACGCTGCGCGGCATCGCCGAGACGTGCCGGCGCGCGATCCGGGTCGGATCCTCGCTCGGCTGGATCACCAGCGTGTCGATCGGGCGCCGCCCGGGTGCGCTCGCCTCCGGGTGCAGCTCCAGCAGCGAGTTGATCTGGTGCAGGCGCTCGAGATCGATGGACAGGCCGTCGGTGAACAGCGAGTCCAGCACGACCCCGAGCAGGTGCCCCGGGCTCGGCGCGGTGCCGACGGCGCCGTCGGCCGGGCTGGCCGGCGCCTCGGCCCGGGTGCCGACGACCAGCAGTCGATTGGCGCCGAGGTGCACGGCCGGGCTCAGTGGC
>DATIRA010000039.1:0-3744 GCA_035470225.1 Steroidobacteraceae bacterium
GTGCACCAGAAGATGTCGTCCTCCTGCAGGTCGAACACGCACTCGTGGGTCAGCGAGGCATAGACGAGGTAGCCGCCGCTCGTGTGCAGCACGCCCTTGGGCTTGCCGGTCGAGCCCGAGGTGTAGAGGATGAACAGCGGGTCCTCCGCATCGATGACCTCCGGCTCGCATTCCTTGGGCTGGCCGTCCACGACGTCGCTGTACCACTTGTCGCGACCGTACATCGCCACCGGCGAACCGGTGCGGCGAACCACGAGCACGTGCTGCACCGTCTCGGTGCCCTCGGCTGAAAGCGCCTTGTCCACGTTGGCCTTCAGCGGCACGCGCTTGCCGCCGCGCAAACCCTCGTCGGCGGTGATCACCAAGTTCGAGGCACAGTCTGCGATCCGGCCGGCCAGCGAGTCCGGCGAGAACCCGCCGAACACGACCGAGTGGATCGCGCCGATCCGCGCACAGGCGAGCATCGCGACCGCGGCCTCCGGAATCATCGGCAGGTAGATCGTGACCCGGTCTCCTTTCGTGACGCCGAGCGAGCGCAGCGCATTGGCGAGCTGGCAGACGCGTTCGTACAGCTCCCGATACGTGATGTGAACGGATTCGCCGGGATCGTCCCCTTCCCAGAGGATCGCCGTCTTGTCGCCGCGGCGGGCGAGCTGGCGATCGAGGCAGTTGACCGAGACGTTCAGCTGGCCGTCCGGATACCAGCGGATCCGGAAGTCGTCCAGGTTGAAGCTGACGTCCTTGACGTCGGTATAGGGCTTGAGCCAGTCGACGCGCTGACCCATCCGGCCCCAGAAGCCCTCCGGGTCCTCGATGGACTCCTTGTAGAGCCTCTGGTAGTCGTCGTGCTTGATGCGTGCCTTGGCGGCGAACGCCGCGGGTACTTTGTGCAGTTTGGTCATGCTCGTCTGCTCCCCTGATCTGTCAGTCACCAGCCGGCGCGTCAATCCAGCGCCGCGCGGATCCTCGCCGCATGTTCCGCGAGCACCTGCGGATCCGCCATGTCACGCGCGTGAAAGCGGAAATCCACGCCTTCGTATCTTGGCAGAACGTGGAAATGGATGTGGAACACGCTCTGCCCCGCACCACGGCCGTTGAGTTGGGCGATCATCACGCCGGGCGGATCGAATGCCTTCTTGACCGCACGCGCGATCCGTTGCGTTGTCATGATCGTGGCGGCCAACGCCGTGCCGGGTACCTCGAAAATGTCCTCCGCCTCGGCCTTGGGCACGACCAGCGTGTGGCCGACCGACTGCGGCATCACGTCCATGAAGGCCAGCGTGTGCTCGTCCTCGTACACCTTGTGCGCGGGGATCTCGCCGCGGACGATCCGCGCGAACACGTTCTTGCGGTCATAAGCCATTGCCGCGCACCTGCTGCAGTCGCTCTGGCCGAAGTATAGCCAGCGCCGGCGCATCGCCCGGCGCCCATTCGACCAAAGGATGAGGCTCGGCTACTGCGCGAACACCCACTCGACCAGTGCCGACTGCGCAGCCGCGCCCGCGCCGTCGCCAGCCGCGTCGTGGTTCAGGATGATCACGGCCACGTAGGTCCGACCAGAGGCGGCATGCACGTAGCCGGCCAGCGCACTGACGCCTTCGAGCGACCCCGTCTTCATCCTCAAGCGGCCCTGCATCTCGGGCGTGCGGAAGCGCCGCCGCAGCGTTCCGTCGGTGGCCGACAGCGGCAATGAGGCCGCGAACTCGGGCATGTACTGGCTGCGGTACGCGTCGAGCAGCACATCGGCCAGCCCTTCTGCAGTAATGCGCTCGATGCGCGAGAGCCCCGACCCGTTCTCGATCACGAGCCCGGGCACGCGTATCCCGCGCTCGGCGAGAAAGTCCAGGACTGCCCGGGTACCGGAAGCCGTGCTGCCGGGCGCACCGGACGCTTCCCGGCCGAGCGTGAGCAGCAGCATGCGCGCCATCACGTTGCTCGAGAACTTGTTCACCAGCCGGATGATCTCGGCGAGCGTCAGCGACTGCTGGCTGTACAGCAGGCGTGCGTCTGCGGGCAGCGTGCCCAGCCGCATGCCGCCCGCGAGCGTGCCACCCGACTGTGTCCAGAATGTCTTGAACGTCCCGAATGCGAACTCCGGAGCGCGCATCACGGCGCGGTTGACAGAGTACTGGCCGCAACCGGAGCTGTAACGCCCGCCGACACTGAGCCGCTGGCCATACGGCCCGTCGGGCATCGCGATCACGAGCCCGCCCGAGCGGGAGCGGCAGCGCCCTGGCTGCAGTCGGGCACTGGTGTCGAGCTCCAGATTGGCGGGCCAGGGCTGCGCGGCCGCCCGTACCGAGCCGCGCGCCGGGTCCGGCACGATGTTGAGCGTGACGGTCTGGAAATTGACCAGCAGCGCGTCCGGCAGCACGTTGTAGCTCCGGTACGGCTGGTTGTCGAACGCGGCACGATCATGCCCCTGTGGCGCGAAATACGTGTTGTCTATGACTACGTCGCCCTTGATGTGGGCGATGCCCGCCTGGCGCAGTCCGTTCACGAACGACCACCAGCGCTCGGCGGTCATGAAGGGGTCGCCGCCTCCGAGCAGCACCAGGTCGCCTTCGAGCACCTGGTCCGAAACCGGGCCGGCGGCATAGGCCCGCGTGGTCCACGTGTACGCCGGCCCGAGTGTCTCCAGCGCGGCGTAGGTCGTGACGATCTTCATCGTGGAGGCCGGGTTGCGCGGCACGTCGGCGTTGAAGCTCAGCAGCGGCTCGCTGCGCTCGACGTCGCGCACGTAGATGCTGAGGGCGGTCCCGGGAACGCGCCGTGACGCGAGCGCCTGCTCGACTTCCGGTGGCAGGTACTCGCGCTCCCGCCCATCGGCGAGCACCGTGGCAGACGTGATCGCAAGCAGCAGCAGGGCGAGTCGGAGGATCCTGGGCATCGCTCAACCGGGAGGGAACCAGCCGAATGATACGGGATCGCGCTGGCGAGGACCGTGCATGCTATTCATACTTCGGGACCCGCAGCGGGACGATGTCATGCAGAAAATCTGGAACACGATGCTGAAGGGGCTGGTCGCGATCCTGCCGATCGGTCTGACGCTCTACCTCGTCTACTGGCTGGCGCTGGCCGCCGAGCGGTTCGTGTCCCCGGTGATCAAGCTCGTGCTGCCGGAGCGCTTCTACTGGCCCGGTCTCGGCCTGCTGGCCGGGCTGCTGCTGCTTTACCTGGCCGGCCTCGCCGTGAACGCCTACTTGATCCGGAACCTGCTCGGTGTCGGCGACCATCTGCTCGAGCGGATTCCGCTCGTCAAGACGATCTACGTGGCGACGCGCGACTTCATGCAGTTCTTCCCGGCCGCCGGGCGCAGCAGCGACCTGAAGCGCGTGGTGCTGGTACCGCTCGGTCCGGGCAGGGTCATCGGTTTCGTGACGGCCGAGAACGCCTCTTTGCGGGGGTCCGGCGCGAACGACGGCACGCTCGTCGCGGTGTACCTGCCGATGAGCTACATGGTCGGCGGCTATACGCTGTTCCTGCCGAGGAGCGCGATCGAGCCCACCTCGCTGACGGTCGAGGCCGGGATGCGCCTTGCGCTGATGGGCGGGGTGCAGGGCGCACCGGGAGCCGGCGCAGCGACGGATGCCGCGCGCTGAGATGCGCACCGCGATCATTCCGGTGACCGCCTTCGCGCAGAACTGCTCGCTCATCTGGTGCGAGGCGACCGGCGCTGCAGCGGTCATCGACCCCGGGGGCGACATCGACCGGATCCTCGCGGCCGTCCGCGGGCAGGACGTC
>DATIRA010000040.1:0-3830 GCA_035470225.1 Steroidobacteraceae bacterium
CATTTCCGGGTGCTCGGTTTCGACTTTCTCGGCGGTAGTCACCGCAGCAGCGGTCCGCGTGACGGCGAGCTTTTTCCGAGCATCAGTACCTTCGACCAGGCGGCCGTGCTGGTCGCGCTGCTCGATCACCTCGGCATCGACAGGCTGAGGGCGGGCGTCGGTGCCTCCTACGGCGGCATGGTGATGCTGGCGCTGGCCGCTGCGCAGCCGAGACGGATCGGTCATGCCGTGGTGATCAGCGCCGCGCACCGCACCCATCCGATGTCCACGGCCTGGCGCAGCGTACAGCGGGCGATCGTGCGCTACGCGTTGGCGCACAGCGAGGGTCGCAGGGGACTGGTCCTGGCACGGGCCCTCGCGATGGCCACCTACCGTTCGGCCCGGGAATTCGCCGACCGCTTCCCCGATCCGCCCGTGCGCTCGGACGCGGGCTTCGAGTTCCAGGTCGAGTCCTACCTGATGGCCCGCGGCGAGAGCTATGCGGCTCACTATCGCCCAGAGGCATTTGTCTGTCTGTCCGAGTCGATAGACCTGCACCGGGTCGCGCCCGAGGACATCGGCGTGCCGGTCACGCTGCTGGCCGTGACCGAGGACCAGCTGGTGCCGCTCGCGGACATGCGCGAGCTCCGCGATCGGCTCGGGGGAGGTTCCCGGCTGGTCGAAATCGAATCACTCTATGGCCATGACGCCTTCCTCAAGGAGACCGAGGTGCTGCGCGACCTGTTCGCCCAGGCACTGAACTAGCAATGAGCGACGCAACGAAGATCCGGACACGCACGGTCCGAGCGGCACTGGAGACCGACAGCCAGTACGGCGCGGTGGTCCCTCCGATCCACCTGAGCTCGACTTTCGCCTTCGAAGGCTACGGCGCGAAGCGGACTTACGACTACTCGCGGTCCGGCAATCCGACCCGCGATGCGCTGGCCGCCGCACTGGCCGATCTCGAGGCCGGGGCAGGGGCCGTGGTCACCTCGTCCGGCATGGCCGCGGTCGGCCTCGTGACCCAGCTGCTCGCCCCGCAGCAGCTCGTGGTCGTTCCACACGACTGCTACGGTGGCACTTATCGACTGTTCAACGCGCTTTCGCAGCGTGGCTCGATGCGCGTACGTTTCGTGGATTTTCAGCAGCCCGGCGAGCTTGGCGCAGCGTTCGCCGAGGGGCCCGCGATGGTCTGGATCGAGACGCCGAGCAACCCACTGCTGCGAATCGTGGACATCGGCGCCGTGGCAAAGCAGGGGCGGGACGCCGGCGCGATCGTCGTCGCCGACAACACGTTCCTTTCGCCGGTATGGCAGCGCCCGCTCGAGCTGGGCGCAGACCTCGTCGTGCACTCGACGACGAAGTACCTGAACGGACACAGCGACGTCGTCGGCGGGGCCGTGATCGCGGCCAGCACGGAGCAGCACGAGCGACTCGCCTGGTGGGCGAACTGCACCGGAGTCACCGGTGCGCCGTTCGACAGTTTCCTGACGCTGCGCGGATTGCGCAGCCTGCATGCGCGGATGCGCTGTCATGCGGAGAATGCTGAGCGTGTCGCAAGGATGCTCGAGCGGCATCCGGCCGTCCGGCAAGTCTATTTCCCCGGGCTCGAGACGCACCCGGGACATTCGATCGCGATGCGGCAACAACTGGCGCCAGGCGCGATGGTGAGCTTCGAGCTCGCCGGAGGGCTCGATGCCGTGCGCGCGTTCCTCGGCACGGTGCAGCTGTTCTCGCTGGCCGAGTCGCTCGGCGGGGTTGAGAGCCTGGTTGCGCACCCGGCCAGCATGACCCACGCCGCGATGGACCCGGAGGCGCGACGTCGTGCTGGTATCGCGGACTCGTTGCTGCGGCTTTCGATCGGAATCGAGGAGGGTGACGATCTGCTGCGGGATCTCGCCGATGCACTGGACGCAGCGGGGCATCCGACCGGGGCATGAGCAGTAAAAAGAAAGGCCGGCGATGAATGCCGGCCTTCCGGGACGGGACCCGAGCGCCTCATTCCCTGAGGCTAGACTAACCCGACTCGTGTCCGCATCACTCTAGGTGACTGGAAGCCCTGGAACCAGGGCCGCGCCGAAACGCGGTTCCGGCGCGGACGGGGAGTATAGCGCCTGATTTCCGAGGGTTGAACACCGGAGGCCGAATACGCGCGCTGCGGGTTCCTGAACAGTCTTCAGATTTAATACGTAATCTGTGGAAAACAACGTAAGATATTGATTTGTATGAGCCTAGTAGCGTTCCAACCGGCTGCTGACCACGCTGCCGATTTCCGCAGTCGAGTGTATGGGCTCCCCGCTGGCCGCCATGTCGGCCGACAGAAGCCCGTCGTTCACGGCATGCTCGACCGCAGCCTCGACCGCGCTCGCTTCATGTTCGAGGCTGAGTGAATGACGCAGCAGCAATGCGGAACTGAGGATCGCGCCGTAGGGATTGGCGACGCCGCGACCGGCGATGTCCGGAGCCGATCCATGAATCGGCTCATATAGCCCCGTCCGTCCTTCCCCGAGTGAGGCGGATGGCAGCAAGCCGAGCGATCCGGCGAGCATGGAGGCTTCATCGGTCAGGATGTCACCGAACATGTTCTCGGTCAGCAGCACGTCGAACGAGCGCGGCCGTCGCAGCAGGTGCATCGCGGCGGCATCGACGAGCATGTGCTCGAAGCGCACGTCGGGGAATTCGCTCCTGAGGACCTGCTCGACGACGGACCGCCACAGCCTGGAGGTTTCCAGCACATTGGCCTTGTCGACCGAGACGATCTGGCGGCTGCGGTTCATCGCGAGGCGCGCAGCGACGCGCGTCACGCGCGCCACCTCGTCGCTCGTGTAGGTGCAGATGTCCTCGGCCTCGTGGGCGGTACGGCTCTTGCGTCCGAAATAAATCCCGCCAGTAAGTTCCCTGACGACGACGATGTCCACGCCCTCGACCACTTCTCTCTTCAGCGGGGACGCGTCGAGCACGGCCGGCAGCGTTCGTACGGGCCTGAGGTTGGCGAAAAGCCCGAGCGTGCGTCGCAACTCGAGCAGGCCCTGCTCGGGCCGGACCCTTGCGCTCGTGTCGGACCATTTCGGACCGCCGACGGCGCCGAGCAGCACGGCGTCGCTGCTGCGGCAGGCGTCGATCGTGCGCGGCGGTAGCGGCGAGCCCGTCGCATCGATGGCGGCGCCGCCAATCAACGCCTCGGTGAACTCGAAGTCGTGGCCGAAGCGCCGGGCGACGGACTGCAGCACGGCGACACCGGCGGCCGTCACTTCCGGGCCGATGCCGTCGCCGCCGAGCACGGTGATCCGGGCCTTCACGTGCGCGCCTGCTCGAAGCGCTCGATGGCTGGCAGTTGGTTCAGCAGATAGCCGAGCTCATCCACACCGTTGAGCAGGCAGTAGCGCGCAAATGCCTCGACCGGAAAGGACGTCTCGCTGCCGTCCGGGAGCCGCAACAGCGTCTCGACGAGATCCACCTCGACCTCGGCGCCCGGATGCTCGAGCAGCCAGCGATGCGTGGCCTCGTCGACGATCACCGGCAGAAGGCCGTTCTTCAGGCTGTTGCTACGGAAAATATCTGCGATCTCGGTGCTGATCACGGCTTGGAAGCCGTAATCGAGCAGCGCCCAGGGCGCATGCTCGCGGGAGGAACCGCAGCCGATGTTGGGGCCTGCGACGAGGATCCGGCATTGCTGTGACTGCGGCTGGTTCAGAACGAAGCCGGGACGCGGCCGGCCATCGGCGTCGTATCTCCAGTCGGCGAACAACGCCTCGCCCAACCCTTCGCGGCTGGTCGTGGTCAGGAAGCGGGCAGGGATTATCTGGTCGGTGTCGATGTTGCTCGAGGGCATCACGACTGTCTTCGACCGT
>DATIRA010000041.1:0-4451 GCA_035470225.1 Steroidobacteraceae bacterium
GCCCATTGCCAGGTACCGCTGATCGCGTCGGGCGGCGCAGGTACGATGGCGCACTTCGAAGCGGTTTTCTCGCGGGCCCACGTGGACGGCGCGCTCGCGGCCAGCGTCTTTCACGGTGGAATGATCGCAATCCCGGAACTCAAGCGTTACCTTCGTGGGCAGGGCGTCGAGGTGAGGCCGTGATCCCTGAATCGCTGCAGAACCTGGACTGGGACAAAGGAGGCGGCCTGCTGCCCGCGATCGTTCAGCATGCGCGAAGCGGTCGCGTGCTGATGCTGGGCTACATGAACGAGGCTGCGCTGGTCGAGACGTTGCGACGCGGCCGGGTCGTTTTCTTCAGCCGCTCGCGCGGAGAACTGTGGCTGAAGGGCGAGACGTCGGGCAACTACCTGGACGTCGTGCAGGTCACCACGGACTGCGACGGTGACAGTCTGCTGGTGCTCGCGCAACCAACCGGACCGACCTGCCACAAGGGCACGGAGTCCTGCTTCGCCGACGCCAGGCGCACGGCTGCGGAACGGCTCGCCTTCCTCGGGCTGCTGGAGGCAACCATCGAGGCCCGGATCGCCGAGAAGCCCGAAGGCAGTTACACGGCCCGGCTGTTCGCTCAGGGCCCCAGTCGCCTGGCCCAGAAGGTCGGAGAGGAAGGCCTCGAGACCGCGCTCGCCGCGGTGACCCGGGACGACGATGGCTTGCGCAGCGAGGCGGCGGACCTGCTCTTCCACCTGCTCGTGCTGCTCAAGGCCCGTGGCCTTTCGTTCGCAGACGTGATCGAGGAACTCCGCTCACGGCACGGCGCGCGGCCCTGACTCGCCGGCCTGCGCCACGAGCAGCATCGCGGCCGCGGCGACAGCGACGACGGCGGCGGCCGCGATGAACGCCGTCGAGGCGCCGTACCATTCCCAGATCAGGCCGAACAATACCGCCCCCGGCAGCACCAGCAGGCCGCTGGCGAGGTGATACAGGCCGAAGGCCGTGCCCCGCTCGCCCGGCGAGGCATGATCGCCGATCAACGAGCGCTCGGCGGGTTCGGTGATCGCGAGCGACGCCGAGTATGCGATGAAAAGCAGCCACACGCCGATCGGACCGGGCTCGATCAGCGCGAGCATCACGAGCACCAGCACGCGCGCGCTCCAGCCGAAGGTGAGGACCGGCAGCCGCCCGGCGCGGTCCGAGACGATTCCCGCGGGCAGTGTGACGAACATCTTCGCGAGACTGGCAGCTGCCCAGATGAGCGGGATCCACAGCAGGTCGAGGCCTGCGTCACGCGCCCAGAGCACGATGAAGGCCTCGGGCACGCTCGCCAGCGCCAGCAGGCCGGCCACGACGATCATGGCCCTCAAGCGGCCGTGCAGAGAGCGCCAGGCCAGCGGCGCGCCGGACACCGCGCCGGTTCCGGGAGGGGCCTGCGGGAGCCCCCACATTAGCAGCAGCAGTACCAGCGCGCCTGGAATCGCAGAGGCCAGGAATACGCTGCTCATCTGCACGTTGGCGCTGAGCAGCCCGAAGGCGGCGAGCGGACCGATCACGGCCCCGGCGTGGTCCATCGACCGGTGGAACCCGAAAGCCCGCCCTCGCGAACTCGCCTCGGTCGCGCCGGCGATCAACGCGTCGCGAGGCGCCGTGCGCAGGCCCTTGCCGACCCGGTCCAGGAAGCGCAGCGACAGCACAGCGGCCCAGGAGACCGCGAGGCCGATCAGCGGCCGCGCGACATTGGAGAGCCCGTAACCGCCGAGCACGAGTGCCTTCGCCGGGACACCACGGTCGGCGAGCCGGCCCGATACCAGCTTCAGCACACTGGCGGTAGCCTCGGCCAGGCCTTCGATGAAGCCGACGATCGCCGGTCCCGCACCCAGCGTTGCGGTCAGGAACAACGGTATCAGCGGGGTGATCATCTCGCTGGCCGAGTCGTTCAGCAGCGATACGAAGCCGAGCACGACCACGGTGCGAGGCAGTGGCCGCACGAGCCGCTCGATCACGCCACGCAGCCTCGGGACGCAGCAGCGACGGGCGGCGGGCGACCGGTCACGCCCGGTTCAGCCCTGCCGGTCCCTGAGGATTCGCAGCATCCTGCGCAACGGCTCGGCGGCGCCCCACAGCAGCTGATCCCCGACCGTGAAAGCCGCGATGAACTCGTCGCCCATCGCGAGCTTGCGGACGCGACCGACCGGGATCTCCAGGCTGCCGCCGACGCGTGCTGGCGAGAGTTCCCGTATCGATGCGTCGCGAGTGTTCGGCACGAGCCGGACCCATTCGTTGCCGCCCGCGATCAGCGACTCGATCTCCGCGAGCGGCAGGTCTTGCCGCAGCTTGATCGTCAGCGCCTGGCTGTGGCAGCGCATCGCTCCCACCCGCACGCAGATCCCCTCGACAGGGATCGGGTCGGCCATCCGGCCGAGTATCTTGTTGCTCTCGGCGAGGCCCTTCCATTCCTCGCGGCTCTGCCCGTTGCCGAGGTCCTTGTCGATCCATGGGATCAGGCTGCCGGCCAGCGGCACGCCGAAGTTCGCCACGGGCAGGTCCGCGCTGCGCAGCGCTGCGGTTACGGCCCGGTCGACGTCGAGTATCGCGCTGGCAGGATCGGCGAGCAGCCCGCCAGCCGCCGCATGCAGCGCACCCATCTGTTCGACGAGCTCGCGCATGTTCTGCGCGCCTGCACCTGAGGCCGCCTGGTACGTCATCGACGTGATCCACTCGACCAGCTCCGCCCGCAGCAGCCCGCCGAGCGCCATCAGCATCAGCGACACGGTGCAATTGCCGCCGACGTAGTCGCGCAGACCGGCGGCCAGCCCGGATTCGATTACCGCGCGATTCACCGGGTCGAGGACGATCACCGCGTCCTCGCGCATCCTGAGCGTCGAGGCGGCGTCTATCCAGTAGCCCTGCCAGCCGCTTTCCCGCAGACGCGGGTGCATCGCGCCGGTGTAATCACCGCCCTGGCAGGTGACGATGACCTCGCACGCGGCCAGAGCCTCGAGGTCTCCGGCATCGAGTACCGCGCCGGCGGATCCGCCGACCCGCGGCGCGACGCCACCGGCCTGCGAGGTGCTGAAAAACACCGGCTCGAGACCGTCGAAGTCGCCTTCCTCGCGCATCCGCTGCATCAGCACCGAGCCGACCATGCCGCGCCAGCCTACGAAACCCGTCTTCATGCCGACTCCCTCGTGCGGCTAGAGCATCACTTCCCGCGCCGGTTCGCGCAGGTTGTACCACGAACTCATCGCGTGGCCGTACGCGCCGGCGTTGGCCACCAGCAGCACGTCGCCCTCGGCGGTCGGGGGCAGCAGGCGCTCGTGGCCGAGATGGTCCGCCGACTCGCAGATCGGCCCGACGACGTTGTAGAGCTCGGTGCCAGCATCCTCGATGCGGCTGAGGTTTACGATGTCGTGGTGCGCGCCGTACAGCGCCGGTCGTATCAGTGAGTTCATCCCGGTCGTCACGCCGACGTACTGCACCGTGCCCTTGCCCTTGAGCTGCGTCACCTCCGCCACCAGCACGCCGGCCTGCGCCACCAGATAACGACCCGGCTCCAGCCACCAGCTCAGCTGCGGCCAGCGTGCACGCAGGTCGTCCAGCGCCGATTGCAGCGCCGCGAGGTCGAACGGCGCCTGTCCGGGCTTCTCCGGGACGCCGAGCCCGCCACCAAGGTCGACGAAACGCACGCCTCCGAAACGCTCGGTGAGGCCGCCGAGCAGGTGCCCGACCTCGAGCCAGTTGCGGACGTCAAACACGCCGCTGCCAGTATGGGCATGCAACCCGACGACCCGCGCTCCGGCCGAGGAGACCAGCTTCTCGAGCTCATCGAGCTCGAACAGCGGTATGCCGAACTTCGAGTGCACGCCGGCGGTACGCACGTGATCGTGATGACCGCGTCCGTAGCCGGTGTCGATGCGCAGGAACACGTCGCGCCCGCGGAACAGCGAGCCCCAATGGCGCAATGGATGCAGGTTGTCGAGCGTGATCCAGACATCCTGGCCGAGCGCCCACTCGTACTCCTCGCGCGGCGCGAAGTTCGGCGTGAACAGGATCCTCGTCCGGTCGATGTCCGGCACGACCTGCAGCACCCGCTCGATCTCGCCGCGCGAGACGCAGTCGAAGGACAGGTCCTTGGCGGCGAACCGGGTGATCACCTCGGGATGAGGATTGGCCTTCACCGCGTACAGGATGCGTTCCACGCCGCGCAGGCCCAGCAATGCATCCGCTGAGCGCGCGAGCGTATCGCCATCGTATACGTAGGCGCAGCCCCGCTCCCGGGCGATTCGCTGCAGTTCGTCGCCGCGATTCCTCCACCATGGCGGGGGACCCAGTGTCTCGGTACCGTCACCGTGAATCTGCTCCCAGGTCAGCCCCAGGACCCGGTCGGAAGGAACGTGCCTGATCATGAGCTCGTGAAGCCGCTGGACGAGCCGGTCGCCCTGCTCCTCGTCCACGACGAACGTGATATTCAGATC
>DATIRA010000042.1:0-2780 GCA_035470225.1 Steroidobacteraceae bacterium
CGTGCCGAACGCGCCCTTGCCGATCTTCTGTATGAACTTGTAGCGGCCCTCCAGAACGTCGCCGGGCTTCAGCGTCGTGATGTCGAAGCGCTGCGCCTGCGACGACTGTCTCATCAGCCCCTCGAGGTCGCTGCGCTCGACGAGCAGCGTGCGTGCGGGTTCGGCCATCCGAGCCGCGTTCTCCCGTACCGCGATCGCATTGCTGGAGAAGCGGCTGTCGAGGTCCTCGACAGCCCGCAGCGCGGCGTGGCTGACGGTACCCTCGACCATCGCGGTGGCCAGCTCTTCGAGCTGGCGCCGGACCCTGTTCGCGGTACCCTCGTCCACCAGCCGCGTCAGCGCGGTGATAGCCTCGAGCCGGACTTCCTTCGACGGGCTCGCAAGCAGCGGCACGAGCCGGTCGATCAGCTCGCGGTCGCCGAGCTTGCCGAGCGCCCTTACGACCGAGGGCAGCGAGCGCTCGTCGGTCGAATCGAGCAGCGCCAGCAACGCCGGCACCGCCCGCGGGCTGCCGCTTTCGGCCAGCGCATCGACGGCTCGTTCGCGCACCCACCAGTCGGAGTCGCGAGTGGCCGCGACCAGGTGATCCACCGCGCGGGCGTCGCGGGTCTGGTTCAGTATCTCGATCGCCGCGCGGCGCACGTCCTCATCCTGGTCGCGGATCAGCTCGAGCGCCGCCTCGATGACCCGTGGGCCGCCGATCTTCGCCAGCGCATCGGCCGCGCGACTGCGCACCCACCAGTCGTCGTCCTTGATGGATTGCAGCAGGAACTTCACGTGCCTCGGCGTGCCGATCTCGTTCAGGACCTCGACCGCAGCGCGCCGGGCGCTCTCGTCGTCGTCGCGCAGGACCTCGACCAGGTGCTGCATCGTGTCGGGATGGTTTGCCCGCACGACGGCCTCGATCGCCTTCTGCTGTGTCTCGACATCCGGGTCGCGCAGCACCTCGCAGAGCAGCCCGACGTCCGCGTGGCCCTCGAGCCGGGACAGCGCGTTCAGCACCGCCTGGCGGATGAACTTGTTGTTGTCGCGAAGCTGCTTGTGCAGCGCCTCGGCGACCTCGGGCCGGTTGAAGCGGGCCAGGATATTGATGATGTGGGTCCGGGCGATCGGGTCCTTGCCCTCGAGACGACTCAGCAGCTCCGGCAGCAGGCTGGCGTCGCCGATCTCGGCGACGATGCGGAACAGCGCAGCCTTCTCCGCCGGCTCCTGGTTGTACGCGTGCTTCAGCAGCTCGCGTGCGGTGAGGCGGGCCTTCTGCGCGGCGAGGATGCTTACGACCTGTGCCTTCGGCATCTGCGGGTCGGAGAGCAGCCCGTACAGCAGTTGCGGACTGTAGTCCCGGCTGGTCGATAGCGCCCAGGTCACGGCCGCGACCGTGCGGGGATTGCCGTCCACCAGTCCGGCCGCGACCAGCGGGAAGCTCTTGTTGTCCAGCGCCGCGGTCAGTACACGCACCAGGCCCGCCGTTTCCTTCTTGTCGGCCGTCGCCAGCGCGTCGATGATGCGCGGGATCGCCGAAGGCCCGAGCCTGCCGAGCTTGTCGAGTGCCTTGCGTGCGCGAGTCGCGTCCGCATCGCTCGACGACTTGATGTCGGCGATCAGCCGCTCGGCCCGCATTTTGGCGAAGAAGCTCATGTGCGCATTTGTATCGTGCCGCCGGGCCGCTTGAAAGCCGGGATTAAGTTAATCCGACCGGGCGCGAATCGGCGGCGTCCGTCCCCCGACCGGAATCATGCCACCTCTGGCGGCGGCGCGCCCACGCCGCCGATTCAGTTACAATCCCGGCCTTGCGGCGCATGCCGCCTCCCCTCCAAGCAAGTGCCAAACATGTCTGAACATCGCGAAAGCGAAATACGCCTCGTGGTCGGGAATTATGTCGAGCCCTACCTCGGGACGCCCTTAAACGAAGCCAAAGCTGTGAAATCCGTCAGATTCGAGGGCGAGCGGGCCGTCGTGGACGTCGAACTCGGCTTTCCGCTGGGCGGCTACCGGCAGCAACTGCAGGGCGCGCTGCAGCAGCTCGTGGATGCCCGTCCGGAGCTCGGGGCCTGCGAGGTCCGCGTGGACTGGCGGGTGCGGGCCCATGCCGTCCAGGGCAGCCTCAGTCCCTTGCCCGGCATCAGCAACGTTCTGGCGGTCGCCTCGGGCAAGGGCGGGGTCGGCAAGTCGACGACGGCCGTGAACCTGGCGCTTGCGCTGGCGCTCGACGGGGCCCGGGTCGGGATCCTGGACGCCGACATCTACGGTCCGAGCCAGCCCCGGATGATGGGACTGCAGGGGGAGCGGCCGTCAACGCGCGACGGCAAGCGAATCGAGCCGCTGCAGGCTCACGGCGTCAAGGTAATCTCGATCGGTTTCCTGATCGAGGAAGAGCAGCCGATGGTCTGGCGGGGGCCGATGGTCACGCAGGCGCTGACCCAGCTGCTGTCGGAGACCAACTGGGGCGAGCTCGATTACCTGGTCGTGGACATGCCGCCCGGCACCGGCGACATCCAGCTGACGCTGTCGCAGCGCGTGCCGGTCAGCGGGGCCGTGATCGTGACCACTCCGCAGGACATCGCGCTGCTCGATGCGCGCAAGGGCCTCAGGATGTTCCAGAAGGTCTCGGTGCCGGTGCTCGGCATCGTCGAGAACATGAGCACCCACGTGTGCAGCAACTGCGGCCACGAGGAGCACATCTTCGGGGCGGACGGCGGCAAGCGCATCGCGAAGGAATACGGCGTGCCGTTGCTGGGCAGCCTGCCGCTGGACCGCGGCATCCGCGAGCAGACCGACGC
>DATIRA010000043.1:0-14547 GCA_035470225.1 Steroidobacteraceae bacterium
CCTGCTGGTTCGGTCCGCCGAGGAATCGGAATCGCCGGCTGCGAACTTCCTGCTCGCGGCGCGCGCCGCAGACCTGCTGGATGCTCCCGAACGGCGCGACCAGTGGCTGACCCGAGCGCAGGAATACGCACCCGAGCAGCGTGCGGCCCCTCTGATCACGCTCGCCGAGATGCAGATGCGCCGCGGCCAGGATGCAGCCGCACTTCGAACGCTCGAGCAGCTCGATGCCTCCGGAGATCTCAACTCGCGCGGGCTGGAGCTGCTCGCGCGCCTCTACCAGAAGCTCGGCCGCGGAGCCGAGTTGCACTCGCTGCTGCCGCGCTTGCGCGACGCGCGGGAGCTGCCGCAGGAGAGACTCGACGACCTGCTCGCACAGGCCCAGCTCGAGGAATTGCGGAGCGCCGGCGAGGCCAGGGACCCGGGCGCGCTCGAGAAGGCCTGGTCGGGACTGCCGAGGTCCTTACGCAAGCTGCCGCAGGCGCGTCTGCAATACGCCCGGGCCGCGATGGCCAGCGGCGATCACCAGGGCGCAGAGAAGGTGCTGCGCGAGCTGATCGAAGACGGTGCAGACGTCGCCGCGGTGCGCGCCTACGGCGACCTGCAGCTCGCCAATCCGCTGCTGCCGATCGAGCAGGCCGAGGGCTGGCTGGCGCGCAGCCCGAAGGACCCCGAGCTGCTTGCGAGCTGCGCCAAGCTGTGCCTGCGCGCCGAGCTGTTCGGCAAGGCGATCGCCTATCTCGAGGCGAGCAATGCGATCAGGCCCAGCGCCGAGAGCAGCCTGCTGCTGGCGGAGCTTTTCGGCCAGATGGGCGAGCCGGAGCGTGCGATGGCCGTGTTGCGCGAGCACGCGACGCGCGCCGTCGGGCGAAGGTTGCACGTTCCGCGCCTGCGCCTGCCGCGACATTGAACCGACCCATCAGCCGCGGCGGGCCTGCTCGATCTTCGCGAGCGTATCCGGCGCATAGTCGAAAGAATCGAAGAAGAGCTGCTCACGTGGCAGGCCGTGGCCTGGAAACGTGCTCCGTATGGCCTCGATCATCGCCGGTGGCCCGCTCGCGTAGACATCGTAAGCCGCAAGCGCCGGCAAGTCGGCGAGCACGGCTTCGTGCACCAGGCCTCTGCGCCCGGCCCACGCGGCATCGCTCCGCATCGGGCCCGATAGCACCGGACGGTAATGGAAACCGACCCGGTTCACCTCGAGATCACTGAGCCAGCGGTGCTCGTAGAGATCCTCCCGCGCCTGCGCACCCCAGTACAGCATGATCGGGCGGCGGTCCCCAACGGCCAGCAGCTCGCGCAACATCGCACGCAGCGGCGCGTAGCCGGTCCCGCCACCGACCATCAGCGCGGGCCGCGGCGACTCGGCACGGAACCAGAACTGCCCCAGCGGGCCTTCAATCCGCAACAGCGTTCCCTCCTTCATGCTGCCGAACAGCTGGGCGGTGAAACCGCTGCCCGAGGCCCGGCGCACATGCAGTTCCAGCAGCCTGTCGCCCGCGTCGGAGCCGGCGATCGAGAAGCTGCGGCGGCGGCCCTCGGACAACATGACATCCAGATACTGTCCTGGCCGGAAGTGCATGCTCTCGACCGCGGGCAGCCTGAGAAAGACGGCCACCACATCGTCGGCTTTGCGCTCGAGCCGCTCGATCCGGCAGGGCAGGCTCTTCACCTGGACGTCCGGCGCCGGGCGGACCTCGCGGGTCTCGATACTCAGGTCGCTTGTCGCCCGTGCCTGGCAGAGCAGCACGAAGCCGTCACGGGCCTCCTGCTCCGTCAGCCCGGGCGGCCGGGCGGCCGGGTAGGCGAACGATCCGGAGAGCACCCGCGCGATGCAGGACCCGCAGTGTCCCCCCTTGCAGCTGTGCGGGAGATTGAGACCTGCCCTGAGCGCCGCGGCGAGCACGGGCTCGGCAGCATCCGCCGCGAAGGTCTGACCGGTCGGGATCAGCGTGATCTGTGGCATGGACAGAGAATGCCACGGCCGGGGCTCCGGCCGGACCTTTGACGTATCCTTTGATCGTGACTGCACGGCCCGCAACTTCCGTCGGGAACGGCCGGCCCCGCGCCTGCCTCGTGGTGGGCTGTGGTTACGTCGGCTCGCGACTGGCCGCCAGGCTGTTGGACCGGCGCAGGGTCCTGGCCCTGCTGCGCGCCGGACCGCGCGCGGACCGACTGGAGGCCCGCGGCGTGGAGGTGCTGCGGGTCGACCTCGACAGCGCCGTTGCGGACCAATCGCTCGATCGCGCGATCGGGGCCGACATCGTCTACCTGGCGCCACCGCCCGGCACGGGCGAGGATGACCCGCGTCTCGCGCGGTTTTTCGCCGCCCTCGACGACGACTGGCGCCCGGGCCGCGTGCTGTACATCAGCACGACCGGCGTCTACGGGGACCGCCAGGGCGGCCGGGTCGACGAAACGACGGTACCGGCTCCCGGCAACGCCAGGAGTCGCCGGCGCCTCGCTGCAGAGCGTCGCGTCCAGGCATGGTGCACGCGCCACCGCAGCCGCCCGGCGCTGCTGCGGGTGCCGGGCATCTATGGACCACAGCGCCTGCCGCTGCCACGGCTGCTGCGCGGCGAACCACTGCTGCGGCCGGAAGACGCCGGACCGGGCAACCGCATCCATGTGGACGACCTGGTCGCGGCCTGCGAGGCCGTGCTGGCAGGGACGGTCGATGGAATCATCAACGTCTGCGACGGTGACCACCGCAGCACCACGGAGTTCATGCAGGAGCTTGCACGGCAGGCCGGGCTGCCGCCGCCGCGGCTGGTGGGGCTGGACACGGCACGGCAGTTCATCAGCCCGGGAATGCTCGAATTCCTCGCGGAATCGCGCGTGGTCGACAGTCCCCGGCTGACCGGCGAGTTGGACCTGTCGTTGCGGCACCCCCGCTTCGAGTCCGGCATCCGCTCCAGTCTCGCGGAGACAGCGATCGACTGCGAAACGGAAGTTGCCGGGCGGCGCCCGAGCGGTCCCGGTTGAGCGCGCGGGATGCGATGCAGCCGCAGCATTGCCTGGGCTATGCTGCACCGATGCAGCTCGCCTTTACGAAGATGCACGGCCTCGGCAACGACTTCATCGTGTTCGAGGCCGATTCAGCGGCGCAGCTGCCCACGGCGGAGCAGATCCGCCGTCTCGCCGCACGTCGCACGGGGATAGGCTTCGACCAGGCCCTTGCGGTACTGCCGCCCCGCCGCGGCGACGCCGACGCCTATTACCGGATCTTCAACGCGGACGGCTCGGAGGTGGAGCAGTGCGGCAACGGTGCGCGCTGCGTGGCCCGCTTCGTCGCGAGCCGCCTGCACCGGCTCGATGAGCCGCTGCTGCTCGAGAGTTCGGGCGGAATGGTCGATGCGCGGCTGCGGCCCGACGGCCTGGTCTCGGTCGGCATGGGAGTGCCGGACTTCGATCCAGGCGCATTGCCTTTCGAGGCGGCCCGGGAAGCCCCTGTGTACGAGATCGCGCTTGCGGCCGGACGCGTCGAATTCGGCGCTGTCTCCATCGGCAATCCGCACGTAGTGATCCGCGTGCCCTCGGTGCGCGACGCACCGGTGGACACCATCGGACCCGCATTGGAGAATCACCCGAGATTCCCACGGCGGGTCAACGTGGGATTTCTCGAGATCGTCGCGCCTGATCGCGTCCGGCTCCGGGTATTCGAGCGCGGCGCCGGAGAGACGCTGGCCTGCGGGACGGGCGCCTGCGCAGCGGTCGCAGTCGGGCGTCGACACGGACCTCTGTCGGAGGAGGTGACCGTCGAGCTGCCCGGCGGGCGGCTGCTGGTGCGCTGGCCCGGCCAGGGCCAGCAGATCTGGCTCACCGGTCCGGCAGAGACCGTTTTCGAAGGCCGTGCAGAGTTCGCGGGCAGTCCACCGAAAGGAGAACCATGAACGAGCAACCGATCCGCGAAAAGCATCCAGACACCCTCCCCGAGGAGGCCGTGGCGGACTACCTGCTGGCCAATCCTGATTTCTTCGAGCGGCACGGCAACGTGCTGGCCCGGCTGAAGCTGCCCCACCATCGTGGCAGCGCGGCGATTTCGCTGCACGAGCGGCAATTGCAGGTGCTGCGGCAGAAGCACGCGGCGCTCGAGGGCAAGCTGCGGGAACTGATCGAGAATGCCCGTGCCAACCAGGTCGTGGTGGATCGCGTTCACCGCCTCACGCTGCGACTGCTGGGGAGCCGCGACGCGCGCGGGCTGCTCGCGGCGATGGACGGGTCGCTGCGCGAAGATTTCGGGGCTTCGAACTGGCTGCTGCTGATCACCGACCCGTCGCTTAAGGGACTCGCCGGGGCCGACTGCCCGCAGTTGCGCGTCGTGGCCCGTGATGCGCCGGAGCTGCGGGTGCTCACGACCTTCTTCGAGTCCGGACGGCCGCGCAGCGGCCATATCCGCGAGAATCAGCGCGACTACCTGTTCGGGGACGACAGTGCGAAAGTGGGCTCGACGGTCCTGCTACCACTGGGTGATCGTGCCGCGCTGGGCCTGCTCGCGATCGGCAGCCCGGACCCCGAGCGCTACAAGCCGACGATGAGTACCGACTTCCTGACGCGCATCGGTGAACTTCTGACCGGGGCGATCGCGGCCCGGGCGGCATGAGCTCGACGCTCGAGCAGAGCGTCGAGCGATTTCTCGAGAGCCTCGGCAGCGAACGCCGGCTCTCGGTCCATACCTCGGACGCGTACCGGCGCGACCTGCTGTCGCTGCTCGAGTACTGCGCCGCACAGCGCGTGGAGTGCTGGCGGCAGCTGGATTCCCAGCACCTGCGGGGGTTCGCGGCGTGGAATCACCGCCGCGGACTGTCCCCACGCAGCGTGCAGCGGCGGCTTTCGGCGGCGAGGAGCCTGTTCCGCCACCTGCTGCGGGAGGGCGAGCTCACGAGCGATCCCTCGGCCGACGTCCAGGCCCCGAGATCCCGCAAGCGCCTGCCCGTGACGCTGGACGTGGACGTGATGTCGCGGCTGCTGGAGTTCCGCACCGACGATCGCCTCGGCGTGCGCGACAAGGCGATCATGGAACTGTTCTATTCATCAGGCCTGCGGCTCGGCGAGCTGCTCGGCCTCGACCTCGCCGATCTCGACCTGCGCGACCGCACCGCCCGCGTCCTCGGCAAGGGCCGCAAGACGCGGATCGTGCCGGTGGGCCGCCACGCCGTCGCGGCGCTGCGGGCATGGCTCGCCGAACGCGGCTCGATCGCAAAACCCGATGAGAGCGCGGTATTCGTAGGCGTCGGCGGCCGGCGACTGGGTCCCCGCATCGTGCAGCGTCGCATCGCGCGCTGGGCGAGGCTCCGCGGCCTGCCTGAGCACGTCCATCCCCATATGTTCCGGCACTCCTTCGCCTCGCACCTGCTCGAATCCAGCGGCGACCTGCGGGCCGTGCAGGAACTGCTCGGCCATGCCAACATCAGCACGACGCAGGTGTACACGCACCTTGATTTCCAGCACCTGGCCCGGATATACGATGCGGCCCACCCCAGGGCGCGGCGCCGCGCCCGCCCCGGGTCGTCGACGCCGGGCGGACCCGGCGAGGATTCGTGAGCACGATGAGCAACCCGGCTGACCGCTTCGACCCGCACGGCACGACCGTGATCTGCGTCCGTCGCGACGGGCGCGTGGCGATGGGCGGCGACGGCCAGGTGACACTCGGCAACACCGTGATGAAATCGAATGCGCGCAAGGTGCGCAGGCTGCACGAGGGCCGCGTGCTCGCGGGCTTCGCCGGAGGCACGGCCGACGCATTCACGCTGTTCGAGCGCTTCGAGGGAAAACTGCAGCAGTTCGGCAACCTGACGCGCGCAGCCATCGAGCTGGCCAAGGACTGGCGGACGGACCGCAGCCTGAGGCGGCTCGAGGCGCTGCTGTGTGTCGCGGACCTGACGCACTCGCTGGTGATCTCCGGCAACGGTGACGTGATCGAGCCGCAGCACGACCTGATGGCCGTCGGCTCCGGTGGACCCTACGCCCAGGCCGCGGCGCTCGCGCTGCTGCAGAACACCTCGCTCGATGCCCGTGGCGTCGTCGAGCGCGCGCTGGGCATCGCCGCCGAGATCTGCATCTACACGAATGCCAACATCACACTCGAGACGCTGGGGGACTGAGCAGTGTCTTCGATGACCCCCCGGGAAATCGTCCAGGAACTGGACAAGCACATCGTCGGACAGCAGGCGGCGAAGCGCGCTGTCGCCATTGCGCTGCGCAACCGCTGGCGCAGGATGCAGGTGGACGAAGAGCTGCGCGCGGAGATCACGCCGAAGAACATCCTGATGATCGGCCCGACCGGCGTAGGCAAGACCGAGATCGCGCGGCGTCTCGCCCGTCTCGCCAACGCGCCGTTCGTGAAGGTCGAGGCGACCAAGTTCACCGAGGTCGGCTACGTCGGACGCGAGGTGGACTCGATCGTGAAGGATCTCGTCGACGTCGCAGTGAAGCTGACTCGCGAGCAGGAAATGGAAAAGGTGCGGCATCGGGCCATGGACTCAGCCGAGGAGCGGGTGCTGGACGCGCTGCTGCCGCGCCCGCGTCCGGTCGGCTTCGGCACAGAGCCCGCGGCCCCGCCGGAACGGGACAGCGACACGCGGCAGCGCTTCCGCAAGATGCTCCGCGAGGGGCAGCTCGACGACCGAGAGGTCGACGTCGAGCTGCGCGTCGTGCCGATGGGCGTGGAGATCATGGCGCCGCCCGGCATGGAAGAGCTCTCGCAGCAGCTGCAGGGCATTTTCTCCAGTCTCGGTGGAGAGCGCACGCGCTCGCGCAAACTCAGCGTGCGCGAGGCGATGAAGCTGCTGACCGAGGAGGAAGCCGCCAAGCTGATCAACGAGGAAGAGCTGAAGGTCCAGGCGCTGCGCAATGCCGAGCAGAACGGGATCGTATTCATCGACGAGATCGACAAGATCGCGCGCCGCCAGGAAACGATGGGTGCGGACGTTTCCCGCGAAGGCGTTCAGCGCGACCTGCTGCCGCTGGTCGAGGGCTGCACCGTAAGCACCAAGCACGGCATGGTGAAGACGGACCACGTGCTGTTCATCGCCTCCGGCGCGTTTCACACCTCGAAGCCTTCCGACCTGATTCCCGAGCTGCAGGGACGCTTCCCGATACGGGTCGAGCTCGAGGCGCTCCAGGCCGAGGACTTCGTGCGAATACTGACCGAGCCCGACGCATCGCTATGCACGCAGTACACGGCGCTGCTCGCCACCGAGGGCGTGCAACTCCGGTTCGATCCCGGCGGTGTGCGCCGCATCGCCGAGGTCGCCTACGACGTCAACCAGCGGACCGAGAACATCGGCGCGCGACGTCTGCACACGGTCATGGAGCGGCTGCTCGACGGCGTGTCCTTCGAGGCCTCGGACCGCGCGGGCAACAGCCTGGTCGTCGATGCGGAATTCGTCGAGAAGAACCTCGGCGAACTCGCCCGCGACCAGGACCTCGCGCGATACATACTGTGAGAACATGAGCGAAAGAACCGCCACGGAAATAAAACTGCGCACGCGCTCGCGCGTGCTCGAGGTCGCTTTCGACGACGGCTCGAGGTTCGAGCTTCCCTTCGAGTACCTGCGCGTCTACTCGCCCTCGGCCGAGGTGCGCGGCCACGGTCCGGGACAGGAGACCCTGCAGGTGGGCAAGCACGAGGTGGGCATCCGGTCGGTCGACCCGGTCGGCAACTACGCCGTCCGGCTGGTGTTCGACGACGGGCACGACACCGGGCTCTACGTCTGGGACTACCTGCACGAGCTCGGCGCGACCTACCAGGAGAAATGGCGCTCCTACCTGGACCGTCTCGCCAAGCTGGGCCTTCCCTATCCGACGCCGGTGCCCGGCAAGGGCCGGGGCCATCCGGCACGCTGACCCGAGCGGGCGCCACCACGTCTGCTGCGGGTAGAATGTCGCGTTCCATGAGCGAACCGACCCGCCAGCCTCCGGATGACAGCGCCACCGATACGGTGGACTTCGGCTACGAGCAGGTCGCAGCTCCCGAGAAAGCGAAGCGCGTCAGGGCCGTGTTCGATTCGGTCGCGGGCAAGTACGACCTGATGAACGACCTGATGTCGGCGGGCATCCACCGCCTCTGGAAGCGCTTTGCGCTCGCGCAGACCGGCCTGCGACCCGGGCAGTCGGCGCTGGACGTCGCCGGCGGCACCGGTGATCTCGCCGCCGGCATGGCGCGGCAGGTAGGCGGGACGGGGCTCGTGATCCTCTCGGACATCAATTCGGCGATGCTCGCCGTCGGTCGGGACCGGCTGCTCGACCAGGGGCTCCTCGACAACGTCCGCTGCGCGATCGCCGACGCGGAGCGCCTGCCCTTCGCCGATGCGAGCTTCGACTGTGTAACGATCGGCTTCGGACTCAGGAACGTGACCGACAAGGCCGCCGCCCTCGCCTCGATGCGCCGGGTACTCAAACCCGGTGGTCGTCTGCTGGTGCTCGAATTCTCGAAGCCGTCGATCCCGGTCCTGCGATCGGCCTACGACGTCTATTCGTTCAGCATCCTGCCTTGGCTCGGCCGGCGTGTCGCCGGCGACTCGGACAGCTACCGCTATCTGGCAGAGTCCATTCGTCGCTTCCCGGACCAGCAGGCGCTGCTCGGCATGATGCGGGATGCCGGCCTGGAGGATTGCCGGTACCACAATCTGAGCGGCGGCATCGTGGCGCTGCACAAGGGCTACCGGTACTGAGATGCTGCTCGAGCGACTGGAGCAGGCACTGAACCGCAACGTCGCGCAGTCGCGACGGGCGCAAACGCTGGCACGACAGCTCGATGGGCGCGTGATGTCGCTGATCGTGCAGGACACGCCGCTCAGGCTCTACTTCACGGCCCGTGAAGGGCGGCTCTCCATCGTCACGCGCCACGACGGTGACGTCGATGCGAGCCTCGCCGGCACCCCGCTGTCGCTGCTGACGCTGGCCGGCCCGCGGGCCGAAGGAGGCCTGCGGGGCGGCACAGTGCGAATAGAGGGTGACGCGGAGGTCGCGCAGGCGTTCCGCGAGCTGCTCGCCGCCACGCGCCCCGACGTGGAGGAGGAACTGGCACTGCTGCTGGGCGACGTGGCCGCGCACCGGATCGCGCGCTTCGGGCGCGGGCTGCTCGAGTGGGGGCGGGCGGCCACCGATTCACTCGCGACGAATGTCGTCGAGTTCCTTCAGGAAGAGGCTCGCGATCTCCCGACCCGCGTGGAGACGGAGGAATTCCTGGCCGGCGTCGACCGGCTCCGCGATGATGCCGAGCGGCTCGAGGCACGCCTGGCACGGCTCGAACGACGCTCGACGAGCGCGAGCGGCGACGCATGAGGCTGCGCACGCTGGGCCGCCTGCTGCAGATCCAGCGGGTACTGGTGCGACACGGCCTCGACGAGATCATCCTCGCCACTCACCTGCTGCGTCCGCTGCGCTTCGCTTTCTATCTCTCGCCGGCGACCTGGTTCGAGCGCCGCAAGGGCGGCTCGACCGGGGAGCGGATCCGACTCGCGCTGGAGGAGCTCGGACCGATCTTCGTGAAGTTCGGCCAGGCACTGTCCACTCGCCGCGACCTGCTGCCCCCGGATATCGCGGACGAACTCGAAAAGCTCCAGGACCGCGTGCCCCCGTTCCCGGGCACCGAGGCACGCAAGCTGATCGAGCGCGCCTACGGGCGCGCACTCGACGAGGTCTTCGAGCAGTTCGAAGAGCAGCCACTGGCCGCCGCGTCAATCGCCCAGGTGCACTCTGCGCGGCTCCGCTCGGGCGAGGATGTCGTCGTGAAGGTTCTCCGACCGGGCGTCCGCGCGCGCATCGAGATGGACCTCGATGTGATGTACCAGCTCGCCCGGCTCGCGCGCGACTATGCCAGCGAGGGCCAGCGCCTGCGCCCGGTCGAGGTCGTCCAGGAGTATGAGAAGACGATCCTCGACGAGCTCGATCTGATGCGCGAGGCCGCCAATGCCGCCCAGCTCAGGCGCAATTTCGAGGGCTCCGACCTGTTGTACGTGCCGCAGGTCTACTGGGACTACTGCCGCAGCGACGTGATGGTGATGGAACGCATCCATGGCGTGCTGGTCAACGACCTCGACCAGCTTCGCGCCCGCGGCGCGAACATCCAACGGCTCGCCGAGAACGGCGTGAAGATCTTCTTCACGCAGGTGTTCCGCCACAACTTCTTCCACGCCGACATGCACCCGGGGAACATCTTCGTGCGGCTCGAGGATCCCGATCGCCCGCAGTACGCGGCCGTCGACTTCGGCATCGTCGGGACGCTGGACGCGAGGGACCAGCACTACCTGGCCGAGAACTTCCTGGCCTTCTTCGACCGCGATTATCACCGGGTCGCGCGGCTGCACGTCGATTCCGGCTGGGTACCGGCAGACACCCGCGTCGACGAGCTCGAGTCGGCCGTCCGTACCGTGTGCGAGCCGATCTTCAACAAACCCCTGTCGGAGATTTCCTTCGGCCAGGTCCTGCTCCGGCTGTTCGAGACGGCGCGTCGCTTCCAGATGCGGGTCCAGCCGCAGCTGATCCTGCTGCAGAAGACGCTGCTGCAGATCGAAGGACTCGGCCGGCAGCTCTACCCCGAACTCGACCTGTGGAAGACCGCGCAGCCGGTCCTTAAGGAATGGGCTGCCGACAGACTGAGCGGTCGCACGCTCGCACAGCAACTGCGGCAGCAGCTCCCGGAACTGAGCGAGGCGATCCGGATGACTCCGCAGGTGCTGCAGCAATTCCTGCAGCAGGCCTCAGAGGGCAATTTCCGGCTCAAGGTCGAGCAAACGGGCGTCGAGGAACTGCGGCGCGAATTGCGCGCAAGTGCGAGACGGCGGGACTCGACGCTGGTGGCCGCCGCGACGCTGCTCGGCGGCATCGTCTGGCTGGCCGTCGGTGCGGCGCCGATCGCCGGCATCGTGCTGCTCGGCGCAGGCTTGCTGGGCATCGTGCTGGCGCGCACCGGCGACTGAAATGTGCTGTCGCGGCCCGCGACCGGATGATCCGCGAAGTTCCGTCGGCGTTTCCTCAGCCGCCGTCGGGCTTGACGACTTCCGGCCGCAGCTCGATCCAGGTCGCGCGGGCGCGCGCGCAGAGCTCGCCATCCTCGTCGAAAATGGCGGTGCCGGCGTAGTGCTTGCGGCCCGCGGCGGCGGCTATCCGCCAGCCGATCACGGTACAGGGCTCGCCGACATGCACGCGCCGGTCGACGTGCGCGAGCATCTCGCCGAGCAGCATGTTGCGGCGCCCACCGGAGACTGCAAAGTAGCCGGGGCAGTCGAGCGCGGCCCAGTGATGCTCAACCGCGACCTTGTCGGTGCCCTCGCCAAGCCAGTCCGACGGCAGCCATGGACCCGCGACGATGCCGTTGTCCAGCATGCCCGGGAAGATGCGCAGCCCGTCACCGCGTCGGCGATGCGGGCCGCAGACGAAGCACTCCGGAAAGGCATGCTCGCGGAAGCCGGCGTAGTGCTGCGACGCCCAGACTGCCCGCACGTAATCGGGCGGTTGTGGCACGTCCAGCTCGAGACGCGCTGCGCTGCCGGTCGCCACGACGCCGTCCGGCCCCTCGAGCCGCCATTCGCCCGATGGTCCCTCGATCACCGCGAGCGGCTGCTCCAGTGGCGGCGGTTGCAGCAGCCGGGTGCGCAGATCGGTACCCGCGGCGACCGAGAATGCACCGCTCACGTAGCCGCCGTTGGCGGAATCCGGCGGCCCCCTGAACCGGCGCGGGATGTAGAGTGTCCGCGCGGTGTCAGTCATGCGAACGGCCGCAATTCCAGCAGACCGCGAACTGCGGCTCGATTGACTCGCCGCAGTCCCCGCAGGTCCAGGCGGCGCCGTCCGGACCGGAGCGCGTGAGTTCCTCGATCAACTCCCGTGCGCGCAGCAGGTCAGCGGGACTGCGAATCCAGAGCTCCGGCCAGCACTCCACGAATGGAATCTCTCCGACGACGCCGGCGAGCCGGTCATTGCGAACCGTGCAGCTGATGCCAGCCGCCTCGAGAACGTTTCGCAGATGAGCGATCTCGACCAGCGACTCTGCGGTGTAGACCTTGCGCATCTGCAGATTCCGGTCCCGCCCCGTGGTGTTCCTGCACGCTAGGATAGCCGAGCAGCGTGCTCAGGCCGACCCGACCTGCGTCGGCGGATCTACGGCCAGCACGAAGCGCGTATAGATCTCGGGCAGTCGCTCCAGCACGCGCTCCTTGCCCAGCATCTCGCTGCCGAAGATTGCGCTCTTTAGCACCGGCAGCGTCAACTCCTCCAGCGCCCGGTTCGCAACCGGCGCGTAGCTCAGGTGCCACGGCTCGACACCGGCACCGCAGCGATCACTCGCGTAGGGGTGGTAGAAACCGAAGCGTGCGACGTTCCGCTGCAGCCAATCGGCGAGCCGGCCGAACACGCCGTCCGGCGCGTACTCCGACGGCAGCAGCTGCACCTGGTAGCCGGGCGGCATCGCCGCGGCATCGATGACGTCGAGATCCGAACCCCAGTGGTGCCTGCTGCCGCCGGGAACCGCCGACCAGCACAGGATGGCATCCACTCGCTGCGAATCATCCAGTCGCGCTGGATCGATCGGGCGACCCTCCCGGTCGTGCAGAACACGATCGCCGCTCCACTTGCGATTCCACAACAGGACCTGCCGGTCGAAGTCGCGGAACGCGGAAACCGGCACCAGGTCGATTCCCTGGCGCGCTGCATCCTCGCGCATCGCCAGGAACGAGGCGACCGACTCGTAGTGCAGCACGGCACGCGGCTCATCGAGCTCCACGACATGGGTCCTCGCGCGGCCGGTCAGTTCATATTCGTTCATCGCCGGATCGTCATTGTCACCCGCCGTGAGGATAGCCGAGACAGGCTCCGCCGCGAGCGCGATCGGCGAGTGTCGGAAAATTTGCCAGTATTCGGTCCAAAATCGCAGCGAATCCGCGTTTCCACCCCGGCTCGGCACGACTATCATCACCCGGGAGCAGCGACCAACAAGAACGGCTGCGGGGCGCAGTGGTCTAATGACCCGCAGCCGCAGCAAGACGGGAGGCCAAAACCCAGGATGCGCGGGACCGGCTTGAAGACCCGCTACGTATTGGCCGTGCTGCTGATGGGCCTGTTGGTCACGGCGGCTGTCGCGGCGATGGTGGCGCTCGGCGAGCGCCACGAGAGGCAGCACCTCGTCGATGCGCTGGACTCGATCGAGCGGATCGGAATGCGGGGCGACCAGGCCTCGCTCGATGAAGCGCGCAAGCAGCTCGCCGGGCTCGAGGCTCATGTGCTGCGCAGCCACGTCCTCCCGATCGTCGGTATCGGCATCGTGCTTTCGCTGCTGGGGGCCGGCGTGACGCTGCTGCTGATCCAGCGGATCGACCGCGCGATGACCCGGCTGATGTCCAGCGCCGAGCGCATCGGCAGCGGTTTTCACCATGAGCCGGTGCCGCGCAGCGGCGTGAGCGAGGTAGCGAAGCTCGAGGAAGCGCTCGAGCGGATGCGCGAAGCGCTGCGCAGGACTACGATCTCCCGCGACTACCTGAACACGCTGCTCAACAGCATGCGCGACGCGGTGCTCGTCGCCTCGCCGGACGGCCGGATCCGCAATGCGAACCAGGCGGCGCTGCAGCTGTTCGGTTGCAAGCGCGAGATGCTTATCGACCGGGACCTGCTGTCACTGATCGCGACCGAGCACAGGGCGGCCTTCGACCCGGACAAGGTCCGCGGGGGCGTCGGGGAGACCGTGATCCGGACCGGCCCGGGCCAGACGATTCCGGTCTCGGTCTCGGCGGCGGAGATCGGGGACCCAGAGACCTCTTTCCGCGGCACGATCTACGTGCTGCGTGACATCACCGATCGCAAGCGCGCGGAGCGGCGTATCCGCTATCTGGCGCGCTTCGACGCGCTGACCAAGATGCCGAACCGGATGCAGTTCCAGCACCTGCTCCACCAGGCCATCACCCGCAGGCTGCGCCAGTCGCAGGGCGTGGCGCTGCTGTACGTGGACCTGGACAATTTCAAGGACATCAACGACACGTTCGGGCACGGCGCCGGCGACCGCGTGCTGGAGATCGTGAGCGAACGACTGACGCGGCTGCTGCCGAAGGACTCGGTGGTCGGCCGGCTCGCGGGTGACGAGTTCGCCATCTTCACCGAAAACGGCCCCGACCGCGACGCGCGTCACCAGCACGCCGCATCGCTTGCCCGGCTCGTGCTCGCGGAGATCGCGCGGCCGCTGCACGCCGGCGAGCATGAGATCGAGGTCACTGCAAGCATTGGCATCGCGACGGCACCCGAGGACGCGGACAACGTCATCGACCTTATCCGCGACGCGGACGCGGCCATGTATCACGCGAAGCGGGCGGGGCGGCATTGCCACATCTTCTACACGCCGGAGATGAACGCCTCGGCGGTCGAGCGACTGCTTCTGCGGAGCAAGCTCCGGCGCGCCGTCGAGCGCGGCGAGTTCATACTGCGCTACCAGCCCAAGGTCGACCTCGACAGTCGACGGGTGGTGGGAGCCGAGGCACTGATACGGTGGCGCCTGCCGGGGCACGGCGACATCGCGCCGTCGCAGTTCATCCCGCTGGCCGAGGAATCGAGGCTGATCCT
>DATIRA010000044.1:0-7903 GCA_035470225.1 Steroidobacteraceae bacterium
CACGGCGTGGGACTCGGCCTGCGACGCTCGATGCTGCGGGAGCTTGCGCTCAGGAACGACGAACTGCCGGTGGACTTCATGGAAGTCGCACCCGAAAACTGGATGGGCGTCGGCGGCGCGCTGGGCCGGCGGTTCCGCGACCTGACCAAGCGCTATCCCTTCGTGAACCACGGGCTGTCGCTTTCGATCGGCAGTCCGGCGCCGCTGGACCACGAGTTCCTGCTGGGGCTGCGGCGCTTTC
The DNA here is from genome assembly GCA_035470225.1 of Steroidobacteraceae bacterium. Classification (GTDB taxonomy): domain Bacteria; phylum Pseudomonadota; class Gammaproteobacteria; order Steroidobacterales; family Steroidobacteraceae; genus DATIRA01. The sequence goes on from DATIRA010000044.1 coordinate 242, forward strand.
TCGACGACCACGGCATCCGTTACTACTCCGAGCACCTGAGCTACTGCTCGGACCAGGGGCATCTGTACGACCTGATGCCGATACCGTTCACCGGGCAGGCCGTCCGCCACGTGGCGGCGCGCATACGGGACGTGCAGGACGTGCTCGGCCGCCGCATCGCTGTGGAGAACGTTTCCTACTACGCGGCCCCCGGGCAGCAGATGCCCGAGATCGAATTCCTGAACGCGGTGCTGGACGCGGCCGATTGCGACCTGATGCTGGACGTCAACAACGTCTACGTGAACAGCGTCAATCACAGTTACGACGCGCTCGATTTCCTGCATGCCGTTCCAGCGGACCGCGTCGCGTATCTGCACGTCGCCGGACATTACGTCGAGGCCGAGGACCTGCGGGTGGATACGCATGGGGCGGACGTCAGCGACCCGGTCTGGGATCTTCTCGAAGCGTGCTATGCCCACTGCGGCCTGCGCCCCACCGTGCTCGAGCGGGATTTCAACATTCCGCCGCTGGAGATCCTGCTCGAGGAGATCCGGAAGATCCGCGACATCCAGGCACGGCACCAGCTGCCCGCTTGCAGAACCGGAAACTGACCCGGTGGCAGACCGAACGACCGACGGTCGACCTGAGCCGGCGACGGACGAGCAGCAACAGCGGCTCGCGGAGCTGCAAAGGCGCTTCGCCGCGCACATCCGGGATCCCGGCGCGGCGCCCGCACCAGCCGGCATCGAGGACCGGCGGATGGGCATCTATCGCGAGCTGTTCTTCAACAATGTCGCGGGCCTGCTGGCGGGAAATTTCCCGGTGCTAAACCGGATCCTGGGCCCCGATCGCTGGCAGGCACTGGTGCGCGACTTCTATCGGGATCATCGCTGCCGCACACCGCTGTTCCACGAGATCGCGCAGGAGTTCCTAGGCTACCTCGGCGAGGAACGCGGCGCGCGCCCGGAGGATCCTCGCTTCATGTACGAGCTCGCCCACTACGAGTGGGTGGAACTCGCTCTTTCGCTCGCGGACGCCACGCTCGACGAGCCGGCAGTGGATCCACAGGGCGACCTGCTCGCGGGAATACCGGTGCTGTCGCCGCTCGCTTGGCCGCTGGCCTATCGATTCCCGGTGCACAGGCTTTCGCCGCAGTTCCAGCCGGCCGAGCCGCCGGCCGAAGCCTCGTTCTACGTCGTGTATCGCGACCGCAGCGACCGTGTCGGATTCATCAGCGTCAATGCCGTGACGGTGCGACTGGTGGAGCGGCTGCAGCATGAGCCGGGACTGACCGGTGCCGAGCAGCTGGCTGCGATGGCGGACGAGCTGCCGCAGCTCGATGCCGCGACGCTGCACGCCGGCGGTGCACAGGCGCTCGAGGAGCTGCGTGCACAAGACGTGATCCTCGGCACGCGGTCCGCTCGATAACGAAGCTTGCAATAACGCGCTGCCCGGCCCGGTCTCAATCATCAGCGCGTCGCAATCGGGCGGCGCGGCAGACTTCGAGGCCGAAGACCAATGATCAGCCGGTTATCCGAGCATCTTCACCGTCTGTCCGCGAGCATCAGGTCGGTCGATTTCCTCGGCCCGCTCGCACTGCGGCTCTACCTGGCGCCGGTGTTCTGGGTCGCGGGCATGAACAAGGCGACGGGATTCGGCGACGTGGTCGAGTGGTTCGGCAATCCGGACTGGGGACTCGGGTTGCCGGCGCCGGTGCTGATGGCCTTTCTTGCAACGTCGGCCGAGGTCGGCGGCGCATTGCTGCTACTGCTCGGGCTGGGTACGCGGCTCGTTACGGTGCCGCTGATGGTGACGATGATCGTGGCGGCCGTGACGGTACACTGGGAGCATGGCTGGCAGGCCGTCCACGACTCCGCGAGTCCGTTCGCGAGCCGTTTCACGCTGGGTCTCGAATCCGGCGACGCGTCGGCGGCGGGCGAGCGCCTTGATCGGGCCCGCACCATCCTGCAGCAGCACGGTCACTATGACTGGCTGACCGAGCAGGGGAGTTTCATCGTCTCGAACAGCGGCATCGAGTGGCCCGCGACCTACTTCGTCATGCTGCTGGCGCTCTTCTGCTGCGGCGGAGGCCGCTACCTGAGCCTCGATTACTGGATCACGCGCAGGCGCGGCGCGCCGGCGGGGCGGGCCTGCCTATGACCAGGCCATCGGGCGGCCGAGCAGCTGTTCGAGCCGCACGTTGTCCGCTGCGTAGTACTCGCTCAGTCGCTCCGCGGTCGCAGCGGCCATCGGCGGGTACTTCCGTGTGTTCCGCGGTTCCAGCCTCGCGGAATCCATCGGTGCAAGCCCCAGGAAGGCCAGCGTCTCGTTGAGTACTTCGAGCGGCTGTCGCACCAGGTCCTCGAAGCGCAGCACCAGCAACCGCCCTCGCGGATAGAACTCGAGCCAGCGCTCGAGCTGCTCGGCATAACGCCCCCGCGCGAGGTAGCTGTGGAACTGGTGCTCACGGCTGCGCGAGATCTCACCGGCGCCAAGGCGGCGCCCGGCCTCCTCCACGCGCGCAGGTTCCGCATCGATTGCCGCCTCGAAGCTGAGCTTTTCGCGTCCCTTGTCGAACTCGTGCCGGTAGTGGGAGTAGGCACGGCGCACCGGGTCGCGTAGCAGAACGATCAGCCTGGCCTCGGGCAGCAAATCGTGCATGCGCTTAGGCACGCAGGGGTGAAACAGGTAGTAGGGACTGCTGTCCAGGTTCAGCCCCGGCTCGCCGGCGAGTCCGAAGTGTGCCCGGTACCAGCGCTCCCCGCGCCCGTAGTTCAGATCGAAGTAATGGACTTCCTTGCGCAGCGGCGCGATTACCTGCGGATGCTGCGTCAGGTAGTTGTGCAGCGAGCTCGTGCCGCACTTCTGCGCGCCCAGGATCACCGCGTCCGGCAATGCCCGCTCTTGCCCCATTCGAATCCGGGTCTCGATGTCTCGCCCCGTCTCGAGCAGGCCGACCAGGCGAAGAGCGCGGGTGAGGGATGGGTGCACGGAAGCGGATGGTGACTAGCGGTTAGCGGGTAGTGTACGCATCCGACCTGCGGCAGGCACACGCCGCAACGGTCGACGACTATCCGCTATCCGCTAGTCACGATTCACTGGTTCCCCGGCTTCTCCGTCCTGCGCCGCGGCACATACAGGTCCGTCAACGTCCCTTCGAACGCCTCGGCGGCCATCGCGACGGTCTCGGAGAGCGTCGGGTGCGCGTGCACAGTGAGAGCGATGTCACGGGCGTCCGCGCCCATCTCGATTGCGAGCGCGATCTCGGCGATCAGGTCTCCGGCGCTGGTGCCGACGATGCCGCCGCCCACGACCCGATGGGAGCCGGGATCGAACAGCAGCTTCGTCATCCCTTCGTCCCGGCCCATCGCGAGCGATCGACCGCTCGCCGCCCAGGGAAAGACAGCCTTCTCGAAACTGATTCCCTCCGCCCTCGCCTGCGTCTCGGTGAGGCCGACCCAGGCGACCTCGGGGTCCGTGTACGCAACCGACGGAATTGCGCGCGCATCGAAGAAGCTCTTCTGTCCCGCGGCGACTTCCGCCGCGACCTTGCCCTGGTGGGTCGCCTTGTGGGCCAGCATCGGCTGGCCGACGACGTCGCCGATCGCGGCGATGTGGGATACGTTGGTGCGCATCTGTCGGTCGACGCCGATGAAGCCACGCTCGTCCACCGCGACGCCTGCAGCCTCGGCATTGATCGTCGCGCCGTTCGGCGTCCGACCAACCGCAACGAGGATCCTGTCGTAGGTCTGCGGTTCGGCGGGCGCGTCGGGGCCCTCGAAGCTCACGACGAGACCCTCCGGCGCCGGTTTCACCGCCGCGACCCTGGTGCCGAGCATGATCTGCTCGTAACGCGCGCGAAGGCGCTTCTCGAGCGGCTTGACCAGGTCGCGATCGCAGCCGGGCATCAGCCCATCGGTCAGCTCGACCACGTTCACCCGCACTCCGAGCGCATCGTAGACGGTCGCCATCTCCAGGCCGATGATCCCCCCGCCGATCACCAGCAGGCGGCCCGGCAGGTCCAGATCGAGCGCGGCCGTCGAGTCCATGATGCGCGGGTCGTCGGGAAGTTCCGGCAACTGCATCGGCTCGGAGCCGGCCGCGATGATGCAGCGGGCGAAGCTAAGCTTCCGGGCGCCTCCCTCCACCTCGACTTCGAGCTCGTGGGGCGAGGCGAACCTGGCGACGCCGCTGATCACGGTCACCTTGCGCTGTCTGGCGAGCACGGCAAGACCGCTGGTCAGCCGTCCGACGATCCGGTCCTTCCAGTCGCGCAGCTTGCTGGCGTCGATCTGCGGCTCGCCGAAGCTGATGCCGTGCTCAGCCATCGCCGCGGCCTCCTCGATCACACGTGCTGCATGCAGCAGTGCCTTGGAAGGGATGCAGCCGACGTTGAGGCATACACCGCCCAGCGTCGGCCAGCGCTCGACCAGCGCGACGCTGAGGCCGAGATCGGCTGCGCGGAACGCGGCCGTGTATCCGCCCGGGCCCGCGCCGAGCACGGCCAGGTCGAACTCGTACGAGGCCGGACTGGCTTGGGTCGCCTCAGCATCTCTCGAGCGCGCCCGCTGCGGGGCGTCCGTCGACTCCGCGGCCGCCTGCGGCGGTCCGCCGGCGCCGCCACCGCCGGACATCGGCATGATCGGCACCGTGTCGAGGTACGGCTCGCCGCCATAGGGCTCGGTCGCGCGCAGCGCCGCGCGCGTCGCAGTCTCACCGGCATCGCCCGGGCTCGCGGACTGCGGCGAGATCTCGGCGATGACCGTGCCGGTGTTCACCTTGTCTCCGGGCTTCACCAGCACCGCGGTGACCAGGCCCGCGGCGGTAGACGGCACGTCCATCGTCGCCTTGTCGCTTTCCAGCGTGACGAGCGGCGTTTCGAGCTCCACTCGCTCGCCCGGTCGCACCAGCACTTCGATCACGGCGACGTCGCTGAACCCGCCGAGATCCGGGATCCGGATCACGTACTTGCCGTTCGCATCCTGTCCGGATGAAGCCAAGCAACCTCTCCTTACGGTATCGCCCGCAGCAGTCCCTGCACGTCCGCCAGCGCCTGCCCGAGAAAGGTCGTGAACCTCACCGCATCCGCGCCGTCGATCACGCGGTGATCGTAGGACAGGGACAGCGGCAGCATCAGCCTGGGCACCAGCACGTCATTCTGATACACGGGCCGACGAACGGCGCGCGAGACCCCCAGAATTGCGACCTCGGGCGCGTTGATGATCGGCGTGAAGGCCGTGCCGCCGATGCCGCCCAGGCTCGAGATCGTGAAGCAGCCGCCCTGCATCTGCCCCGCGGTCAGCTTGCCCTCGCGGGCCTTCTCGCTCAGGCTCGCGAGCTCGCGGGCCAGCTCGTACACGTCCTTGCGGTCCGCGTCGCGCAGCACCGGAACGACCAGCCCGTTCGGCGTGTCGGCGGCGAAGCCGAGGTGCAGGTACTTCTTCAGCACCAGCTCTCCCGTCTTCGCGTCCAGCGAGGAGCAGAAATGCGGGAACGCCTGCAGCGCCTGGACGCAGGCGCGCATCACGAACGCGAGCGGCGTCAGCTTGATGCCGCGCGCTTCGGCCTCGTCCTTCAGGCGCCGCCTGGCCTCCTCCATCTCCGTGATGTCGGATTCGTCGAACTGCGTCACGTGGGGGACGTTGACCCAGCTGGCATGCAGGCGCGGTCCGGCGATCTTCTGGATGCGGCTGAGTGGCCGCCGCTCGATCGGCCCGTAGGCCGCGAAATCGACTTCCGGCACGCTGGGCATCGGCCCGCCACCGGCCGCCGCCGGCGCTGCGCTCAGCAGGCGCTTGACGTGGGCCTTGACGTCATCGGCGAGAATCCGGCCCTTGGGACCGGTCCCCTCGACCCGGCTCAGGTCCACGCCCAGCTCGCGGGCAAACTTGCGAACGGACGGACTCGCGTGCGAGCGGGAGAAGCCGGGCTCGTCGACGACAGCCTCCGCTCCCGGGCGGGCGGCCGACCGGTCCGCCGTCGCGTCACGCTCGGCCGGCTCGCCGCGAGTCTCCGCCCGACCGGCGGAATCGGCACGCTCCGCGCTCGCCGCCCCCTGATCCGCGGCGGCCCCGGGGGACTCGGCCGTGGGTCCGCCCGCCGCTGCATCGCCGGTGCCGGACGCCTGCACCGGAGCTTCGCTCTCCGCGCCCGCGCCAGCCGCAGCAGGCTCGCCCGAGGGCTCAACCAGAACGACCAGGTCGCCCTTCGACACCCGGTCCCCGCGCCCGACCTTGAGCTCCTGTACCACGCCGGCCACCGTGGACGGCACGTCCATGGTCGCCTTCTCGGTTTCAAGCGTGATCAGCGATGCCTCGACCTCGACCGTGTCACCCGGCTGAACCAGCACGTCGATGATCTCGACGTCCTCGAAGTCGCCGAGATCCGGGACCCGTACTTCGACCAATTGCGCCACGGTCCTGCTCCGTCCTACACCGACCAGGGATTCGGACGCGCGGCGTCGATGCCGAGCTGCGTGATCGCGCCCTTGACGGTAGCGCGGTCGAGCTTGCCTTCGTCCGCCAGTGACTTGAGCGCCGCAATCGCGATGTAGCGCCGATCCACCTCGAAGAACTCGCGCAGCGCAGCCCTCGAATCGCTGCGTCCATAGCCGTCGGTGCCCAGCACGCAGTAGCGACCGGGCACCCACTGTCGGATCTGCTCAGGAACCGTGCGCATGTAGTCCGAGGCTGCGACGAAGGGACCCTGCTGATCACCGAGACACTCGGCGACATAGGTCCGGCGAGGTTCCGCGGTCGGATTGAGCAGGTTCCAGCGCTCCACATCCAGCGCCTCGCGCCGCAGCTCCGACCAGCTCGTGACACTGAAAACGTCGGCTGGCACGCCGAAGTCCGCCTCGAGCAGCTCGGCGGCCGCGAGCGCCTCGCGCAGTATCGTGCCCGAGGCGAGCAGGTTCGCGCGTACCTTGCCACGTCCACCGCTTCGCAGGCGGTACATCCCCTTCAGGATCCCGTCGCGTGCACCATCGGGCAGCGCCGGCTGCGTGTAGTTCTCGTTCATGACGGTGACGTAGTAGAAGACGTCCTGCTGCTCCGCGTACATGCGCCGCAGCCCGTCGTGAACGATCACGGCCACTTCGTAGGCGTACGCGGGGTCGTAGGCCACGCAGTTGGGGATGGTCGTGGCTACCAACTGGCTGTGGCCGTCCTGGTGCTGCAATCCCTCGCCGGCCAGCGTCGTACGCCCGGCGGTGCCACCGATCAGGAAGCCGCGGGACTGCATGTCGCCGGCGGCCCAGCAGAAGTCCCCCACCCGCTGGAAGCCGAACATCGAGTAGAAGATGTAGAAAGGGATCATGCTCACGCCGTGGTTGGCGTACGAGGTTCCCGCGGCCATCCAGCTGCAGACCGCACCTCCCTCGTTGATGCCTTCCTCGAGTATCTGGCCTTTCTTGTCCTCGCGGTAGTAGAGCAGCTGGTCCGCGTCCTGGGGCGTGTAGAGTTGCCCCATCGAGGAGTAGATGCCGATCTGGCGGAACATTCCCTCCATGCCGAACGTGCGCGCCTCGTCCGGCACGATCGGCACGACGTGCGGGCCGATCTGCTTGTCCTTGACCAGTATCGTGAGCAGGCGCACCAGCGCCATCGTCGTGGAGATCTCGCGGTCCCCGCTCGACTCCAGCAGCGGCTTGAAGACTTCGAGCTCCGGGATCGCGAGCCTGGC
>DATIRA010000045.1:0-3168 GCA_035470225.1 Steroidobacteraceae bacterium
CCGTCCCGCTCGACGTCGGTGCACAGCACGTGCCTGAGACCGCAATCGACATAGCCCTCGATCGCCTGCCAGAGGCTCACGAGCGACTGATGTTCCCAGCCATGGGTCGTCAGTCGCGGGATCCCGTCCGCGTCGACGCGAACGTCCAGTGCCAGCACGAGTCGGTCCGCCCCGTGCTCGTCGAACCACTGCCTGACCAGCGGCGGATCGGCGACCGCTACGCTACCGATTACGGCACGTTCGACGCCGAGCGCGAGCAGCGCCGCGAGCGCAGCCGAGTTGCGGATGCCGCCCCCGACCTGCAGCGCCGGTTCCCGTCCTGCCGCCAGCGACTCGATGACGCCACGGTTCGTCGCAGCATCACCGCGCGCGCCGTCGAGATCCACCACGTGGACCCGGCTGGCGCCCAGCGCCAGATAATCCCGCAGCACGGAGGCCGGATCGGCCGAGTAGACGGTTTCGGCGTCGAATCTTCCCTGCAGCAGGCGTACGCAGCGTCCTGCGCGCAGGTCGATCGCCGGGATCAGCAGCATCAGCTCAACTCCAGGAAATTCGCGAGCAGCCTCGCGCCGACCGCGGCCGAACGCTCGGGATGGAACTGCGTGCCGTAGAAGTTCGCCTGCGCCACGACCGCCGAAAATTCGCCCCCGTAGTCGCAGCTGGCGAGCGTGGCGGCCCCGACCGGCGCGGCATAGCTGTGCACGAAATACACGTAGTCGCCGGCGTCGACTCCGCGCAGCAGCGGCGAGCTCTGCCCGGGGCGCAGCTGGTTCCAGCCCATGTGTGGAACGGGCAGGCCTTCGCGCACGGGAAACCGGCGCACCTGCCCGGGCAGGACGCCGAGGCAGCGCGTGTCGCCTTCCTCGCTGCGCTCGAACAGCAACTGCATACCGAGGCAGATGCCGAGCACCGGCTGCCTGAGTGTCGGTATCAACTGCGCGATCCCGAGCGCGCGCAGTCGCTGCATTGCATCGGCCGCGGCACCCACGCCGGGAAGCAGGATCCGCGGAGCGGCCAGCAGCTCGTCGGGATCGGTCGTGAGCCGCGAGTCCGCGCCGAGCCGCTGCAGCGCGAATTGCAGCGAGGCGATGTTCGCCCCGCCGCTGTCGATGATCGCTACGTTGTTCACGCGGACGACCTCAGAGCACGCCCTTGCTGCTTGGCAGTGCAGTGCCCTCGCGGCGAATCGCCTGCCGCAGTGCACGCCCCAGTCCCTTGAAGCAGGCTTCCACCATGTGGTGCGTGTTTTCGCCGTGGACCTGGACGTGTATCGCCGCGCCCAGGCTGTCAGCAAGCGAGCGGAAGAAGTGCGGTACGAGCTCGGTCGGCAGCCCGCCGACGGCATCCCGCCCGAAGCTTCCTTCGAAGACAGCATAAGGACGACCCGACAGGTCCACGGCGACCTGTGCGAGCGCCTCGTCCATCGGCAGCACGAAGCCATAGCGGCCGATGCCGCGCTTCTCGCCCAGCGCAATGCGCAACCCCTGCCCCAGCGCGAGCGCGCAGTCCTCGACGGTGTGGTGCTCGTCCACGGCGAGGTCGCCGCGGCACTTGAGCTCGAGCGCGAAACCGCCGTGGCGTGCGACCTGCTCCAGCATGTGATCGTAGAAACCTATGCCCGTGGCGATAGAGACCGGTCCCTCCGCGTCCAGGTCGACGTCGAGGACGATGTCCGTTTCCCTGGTCCGGCGCGTCACGTGCGCGGTCCTCGGGGGACTGCGGAGGCGCGCGGCGATGGCCGGCCAGGTCTCACCGGCGTCACCGTGGCGGCGGACACGCAGCCCGGCCAGACCCAGGTTATCGGCCAGCTGCATGTCCGTCTCCCGGTCGCCGATCACGAAGCTCCTGTCCCGGTCGATGCGGGTGCTGGCGAGGAACTCGGTCAGCAGTCCCGTCTGCGGCTTGCGGCAGCCGCAACCGTCGTGGGCGAAATGCGGACAGAAGAACTCTGCATCGAACTCGATGCCCTGGGAAGCGAACAGGCTGCGCAGGAAGTCCTGCGGCTCACGGAAGCTCGGCTCCGGGAACGAATCCGTGCCGAGGCCGTCCTGGTTGCTGACCAATACCAGCCGGTAGCCCGCGCGCTGCAGTTCGAGCAGCGCGGGAATCACGCCGGGAAGCAGCCTGAGCTTGCCGAGGCTGTCCACCTGCTCGTCGGGCGGCTCCTCGATCAGCGTCCCGTCGCGGTCTATGAAGAGTACACGCGCGTCACTCATCAGCGCTCCAACGCGCCGAGCAGGCGCTGGTTCTGTTCTGGCGTGCCGACCGTGATGCGGACACAACCCTCGAGGCCCGGGGCGCGCGAGAAGTCGCGCAGCAGCAGTCCCACCGAACGCGCGGCCGAGAGCACGTGCGCCGGATCGTTGCATTGGACCAGCAGGAAATTGGCGTCCGAGGGAAAGACCCGACTCACGGCCGGCAGCCGCGACAGCCGACGATCGAGCAGCTCCCGTTCCTCGAGCAGCGTCGCGATGCGTGCCGCGCCCAGCGTCCGCTGCGGAGCCTCGGTCAGCGCGATCACCTCGTCCACCGTGGTCGAGCTGATCGCATAGGGCGGGATGATCCGTCGCAGCAGCGCAACGATTTCCGGCGCGGCCAGCATCGCACCGCAACGGGATCCTGCCAGCGCGTAGGCCTTGGAGAGCGTGCGCAGCACGACCAGGTTCGGCAGGGCATCGAGATGTCGCGCGAGGCTCGGTTGGTCCGCGAACTCGACGTAGGCCTCGTCGACGACCACCAGTGCCGATCCGGCCAGCTCACGGGCAAGCGCGAGGATGTCCTGCTCTGCGAGCAGGTTGCCGGTCGGGTTGTTCGGCGAGCAGAGAAAGACCATCTTTGCCGCGAGGCCGGCTGCGGTCACGGCCGGCAGATTCAGAGCGAATTTCTCCGCCAGCAGCGGCACCTCGATGACATCGGCGCCCTGGATCCGGGCCGCGACGCGATACATGCCGAAAGTCGGGGGACAGATTACGACCGCGTCCTGGCCCGCGCGGCAGAAGGCGCGCACCAGCAGGTCGATGGCCTCGTCGCTGCCGCGACCGGCGAGGATGCGCTCGGGCGGAACCCCGTACAGCAGCGCGAGGCGCTCGAGCAGCGCCGCCGGCTGCGGCTCCGGGTAGCGATTGAGTCCCTGCGGCGTGTTGTCTCCCTGGGCGCGCCAGGGCATCT
>DATIRA010000046.1:0-3398 GCA_035470225.1 Steroidobacteraceae bacterium
CGAGGGTGTGTTCGTCGCATATTTTTCCTATGGCTCGCCGGCCACGCGCTACCAGCTGTTCGCGGGACGGCGCATCCTCGAGGTGGACGGCCGTCCCACGCCGGACCTGGACGCCTTCATCGCCGCGGTGCAGGGCCGGCAGGACCGCCAGTCGCTGCGGCTGCGTACGGTGAGCTGGAACGGCGCAGAGGACGTCATCACGCTCAAGCTCGACAAACACTACTGGCCGGCCTACGAGCTGCGTCATTCGCAAGACGGATGGCTGCGCGACGCGATCGACTGAGAACCCGCTCAAGTTCTGTGCCCGGTCGTCGCCGCGCCGCGCGGCTTTTGCAGATATCATGGCGCCATGGTCACCGCGCGCTTGCCACAGGACGAGATCGACCGGGCGGTTGATGCCCTCCGCGACGGGCAGGTCGTCGCATTTCCGACCGAGACCGTCTACGGCCTCGGCGCGGATGCACAGAACTCGGCCGCGGTGCGCAGGGTGTTCGAGCTTAAGGGCCGGCCGAGCACGCATCCGCTGATCGTGCATCTCGACGATCTGCGGTCGCTCGAGCGCTGGGCGCTCACTGTGACGCCCGCAGCCCGGAAGCTCGCGGAGGCGTTCTGGCCCGGACCGTTGACGCTGGTCCTCGACAGAGCGCCGGCGGTGGACCCGCTCGTCACGGGCGGGCAGGACACCGTCGCGGTCCGTGTTCCGGCCCATCCGGTCGCCCAGCAGCTGTTGCGTGCCTTCGGCGGCGGCATCGCGGCGCCGTCGGCGAATCGCTACGGCCGCCTGAGCCCGACCCGGGCGGAGCACGTCCGAGAAGAGTTCGGCGCGGAGGTCCCGGTCGTCCTCGACGGCGGCGACTGCAAGATCGGGCTCGAGTCGACGATAGTCTCCTGCGTCGATGCGGTGCCTCGCGTACTTCGCCCGGGCTCAATCACGCTCTCGCAGTTGCAGGCCGTCGTGCCGGAGCTGCACGGTGAGCCGGATGCCGAATCGCCGCGCGTTCCGGGAAGCGAGGCCAAGCACTACTCGCCGGTGACGCCGCTGAGCATCGTCGCCAGCGGCAGCCTCGAGGATGTTGTCGGCGAGCTCACCGAGAACCACGAGAAGGTTGCCGTGCTGGCGACCCGTCCTCCGAAGGTGGCGAACCGGTACATGACCTGGATCAACGCCGGCCGTCGGGCGGAGATCTATGGACGCGAGCTGTACGTGAACCTGCGGACGCTGGACAAGTCCGGTGCCCGCGAGATCCTGGTCGAGGAAGTTCCCGAAGGCGAGTCATGGGACGCGATCCGGGACCGACTGCGACGCGCGGCGTCGGCCGAGAACGTCGTTTCGGTCGACCCCGACATCGCCGCGCTTCGTGCCGACCTCGGCGAAGACGCCGGTCACCATTGAGCGTTGCGGCCGATGCTGAAGCCCGCCGCACTACACGCACTGGCACGCCGGTACGGAACGCCGCTGCTGGTGCTCGATTGCGCGATGCTGCGCCGGCAGTATGCGAGCCTGAAGCGCGCGTTGCCGCGGGTGACGTTCTACTACGCGCTTAAGCCGCTGCCGCATCCGGCGGTCGTCGAGGAACTGCGCGACCTCGGTGCCTGCTTCGACGTTGCGACCACCGGAGAGGCGGAGCTGGTCAGGTCCCGCCGCGTGCCGCCGTCGCGCTGCATACACACGCATCCGGTCAAGAGCGATGCGGACATCCGTTCGGCGTTGAAATTCGGGATCACGACCTTCGTCGCCGACAACCCGGACGAGGTCCGCAAGTTCGTGCGTCATCGACGGCGCGCGCGGCTGCTGATACGCGTGTCCTTCCGCAATCCGGCCGCGGTCGTCGACCTGTCGCGCAAATTCGGCTGCGAACCGATGGCCGTTCGTCCGCTGCTCGAGCTGGCGCGGGAGCTCGGAATCGCGGTCGAGGGGCTGTCCTTCCACGTCGGTTCGCAGGTCTCCGACCCCGGCAAGTACGTGGAGGCGATCGCAGCCTGCCGGGAGATCATGCTCGAGGCCCGCGCCGCGGGCCTGCCGGAGCTGCCGGTGCTCGACATCGGCGGCGGCTTCCCCATTGCGTATCACGGCGAGGCAATGTCGATCAGCGAGTTCTGCGGCCCGATCCGCGAGGCGTTGCGGCAGCTCCCGAGGGGGATTCGCGTGATCGCCGAGCCGGGACGGTTCATCGCCGGTCCGGCTGGAAGCTGCGTTGCTTCGGTCGTAGGGCGCGCGCAGCGGGAAGGGCGCTGGTGGTACTACCTCGACGACGGGCTGTACGGCTCCTTCAGCGGACAGATCTTCGATCATGCCCTGTATCCGATCGAGGTCCCGGACAGAGAGGGTCCGCGTCATCCGTGCGTGCTTGCCGGCCCGACCTGCGACAGCATCGACGTCATTCGCGAGGATTTCGCATTGCCCGAACTGCAGATCGGGGATCTGCTGATCGGTCGCATGATGGGCGCGTACACGGTCGCGTCGGCCACGGACTTCAATTTCATCCCGAGGGCCCGTATCGTGGCCGTCAACCGTCGAGCACGAACCTGAATGCAAATAGACCTGCTCGATCACGTTCCTGGCGCCGTCGCGGCGCGCGGAATCGCCGTCGTGATAGACGTATTCCGCGCCTTCTCGGTCGCACCGCACGCGTTCGACTGCGGTGCTGCGCGGGTTCTTCCGGCCGGTGAGGTGGAGGAGGCCCTGGAACTGGGTCGCCGGTTCCCCGGCGCGGTACTGATAGGTGAGCGGCATGCGCGCAAGCTGCCGGGCTTCGACGCGGGTAACTCGCCGACCGAGATCCGCAGCCTGGACCTGAGCGGCAAGGTCGTCGTTCATACGACACATGCCGGGACTCAGGGTCTGGTGAACGCTGCGGGTGCCGACGAGGTCCTGACGGGATCCTTCGTCAACATCACGGCCATCCGCGATTACCTGCTGCGCCGGGCGCCGTCGCGGGTCTCGCTGGTGCGAATGGGGCACGAGGCCAGCGAGCGCTGTGCCGAGGACGACCTGTGCGCCGAATGCCTCGCGATGATGCTGCGAGGGGAGCACGCGCCGCTCGCAGAGGTCCGTGAGCGGCTCCGATCGGCGCCGGCGGCTCAGAAGTTCTTCGACGCTGCGGCCGACTATGCGCCTGCGACGGACTTCGATTACTGCACCGAGGTGGACCGCTTCGACTTCGTGTTGCGTCTGCGTCGCAGCCGGGGCGAGCCGCTGGAACTCGAGCGGGTACCGAACACCGGGCTCGCGGCGGGATGATCCGCAACGTCGTCTTCGACGTGGGCGGAGTGCTGGTGCAGCTGCGCTACGAGCCCTTCATCCGTTACCTGACCGAGGCCGGCGTTGACATGTCGGACCTGCCGGCCTGGCTGGCACGGGTGGACCTGGAAGCACACGAGCGCGGCGAGCTTCCCGG
>DATIRA010000047.1:0-2339 GCA_035470225.1 Steroidobacteraceae bacterium
GGCCCGCGCCTCTTCCGCCGGAGAAAGGGTCGCCTTCAGCGCCGCAGCGATCGCCGCGGCGACCTCGCTCTGGATCGTGAAGATATTGGTCGCGGTGAGCTCCCGGTCGTAGGTCTCGGCCCACAGGTGGCCCTCGGTCGCAGCGTCGATCAGTTGCACGTTAATACGGACCCGGTCGCCGGCACGCTGCACGCCGCCTTCCAGAATCGCGCCGACGCCGAGTTTCCCGGCAATCACCTTGACCGGCAGCGTGGTGTCGCGGAACTGCTCGACGGACGTGCGCGCGATGACTGTCAGCGCACCGATCTTCGAGAGCTGCGTCAGGATGTCGTCGTGGATTCCATCGACGAAGAACGCGTCGTCCTCGAGCCTGCTGCGATTGTCGAAGGGCAGCACGGCGATGGCGGGGCGTGCGGCCGCGACCGCCGGGCCTGGCGGCCTCGCCGCTTCCGGCTGCGAGGCCCCGGGCACGGCCGGTGTACGCTCGACGCGTTTCCCGTAGAACCAGAGCCCCGAACCGCCGAGCAGGCAGAGAGTCGCAAGCAGAGCCAGCTCCGCGGCGCTGATCCGCTGCTGGCCTCGTTCACCGTGGTACCAGGCGACGACGATGGCGATCGGCAGACCGATCAGCGATGCGAGCGTCGCGAATCGCTTGCTGGCATCCGGCCAGCCGAAGGCATCGGCGAGAAAATCGACCGCCTGCAGCAGCGCCCATGCGCCCGCGACGTATGCCAGGCTCCACTGGACGACCTTGCGGCTGCGCAGCTTGGCCCAGGTGCCGTCTGGTTCTGGTGCGCCCGGGGTTACTGTCACTCCCCTTCCCCCAATTCCGGGGAGTGTAACCGCGCCACCCGAGTCGCAAGACCCCCGCGATATCCGTAGATGACGCAGACCCGCGCCTGCCAGCCCGGCGCGCCGCCCGGTTGCCGGCCGGCGCAAGCCGGCCGGCAGGCCCCGACGGGCCTATACGCGCTCGAGGATCGTGGCGATGCCCTGGCCGAGGCCGATGCACATCGTGGCGAGCCCGAGCTCGCCGCCCTTCCATTCCATGACGTTCAGCAGCGTCGTCGTGATACGGGCCCCCGAGCAGCCAAGCGGGTGACCGAGCGCGATGGCACCGCCATTCAAGTTGATGCGCTCATCCATCGTCTCGAGCAGGCCGAGGTCCTTGATCACTGGCAGCGACTGCGCCGCGAACGCCTCGTTGAGCTCGAGGTAATCGATGTCGTCCATCTTGAGCCCGGCCCGCTTCAGCGCCTTCTTCGTCGCCGGCACCGGCCCGTAGCCCATGATCGCCGGATCCACGCCCGCCACCGCCATGGAGCGGATCTTCGCGCGCGGCTTCAGCCCGGCCGACTTCGCGCGCTCCGCGCTCATGACCAGCATGGCCGAGGCCCCGTCCGAGATCGCCGAGGAGGATCCCGCGGTCACGGTGCCGTTCCTCGGATCGAACACTGGCTTCAGCGACGCGAGTCCCTCCAGCGTCGTGTCGCCGCGGATCACCTCGTCGACGTCGCAAAGCACCCGCACGCCGTTGGCGTCGTGCCCCTCGATGCCGACGATCTCGTTCTTGAAGCGGCCCTCGCTGGTCGCTTCCGCGGCCTTGAGCTGCGAACGCAGCGCGAACTGGTCCTGCTGCTCGCGGGTGATGCCGTGCATGCGCCCGAGCATCTCGGCCGTGAGGCCCATCATGTTGGACGCCTTCGCGTACTGCTTCGACGCCGCCGGGTTCAGGTCCACCCCGTGCGTCATCCCGACGTGGCCCATGTGCTCCACGCCGCCGATCACGAACACGTCACCCTGGTTGGTCATGATCTGCGCAGCCGCGGTGTGCAGCGCCTGCATCGAGGACCCGCACAGCCGGTTCACGGTCTGACCGGGCACCGTGTGCGGGAGCCCTGCGAGCAGCAGCGCATTGCGGGCTATGTTCATGCCCTGCTCGAGGGTCTGGTTCACGCAGCCCCAGATGACGTCCTCGATCTCCGTCGGCTCGAAGCCGGGATTGCGCTCGATCAGCGCCCTGATCAGCGCAGCGGACAGCTCCTCGGCGCGCACGTTGCGGAACATTCCGCCCTTCGATCGGCCCATCGCCGAGCGCACGCCATCGATGATCACTACATCGCGGGAATTGAGACTCATGGTGATCTCTCCGTTTTTCCTGGTGTGCTTCGGGCTCAACCGAAGAACTTCTTGCCGCCCGCCGCCATGTCACGCAGCAGCTTGGGCGCCTCGTAGGCCTTGCCGAGCGAAGCGTACTTGTCACAGAGCGCCACGAACTCGGCGATGCCGGTCTGGTCGAGGTAACGGCAGGCGCCACCACGAAAAGGCGGGAAGCCGAT
>DATIRA010000048.1:0-4667 GCA_035470225.1 Steroidobacteraceae bacterium
AGCGCCCTCGATGTGTCCGAGCGGACCGGAGAACTCATCCGGCTCGCGCACGTCCACGACCTGGACCCGGTTGCGGATTTCCTCGAGTACGTGCGGCTGGATTTCCCAGATGCCGCCGAACGTGAAGGTCAGCGGCGCCCAGCCCGGGTCCTCCGCAGCTGCAGCCGCGCCCGCCTCCGGCCGGCCGCAGCGCAGGTTTGCCGGAACCGCGACGTCGATCTGCTTCGGATGCGGCAGTCCCAGGTTCTCCATGTAGCCCTTGAAGTCCGCGACGCCGACGTCCCCGCCGAGGCGGGGATTGAACCGCCGCTCCTCGTACACGCTGGTGACCGTGAGTCCGCGGTAGTCGTGCGCCGGATAGAGCAGGCAGGTCGCCGGCAGGCTGAAGATCCTGTCCCGCACCGAGTGATACATCGTCGCGGCGTCGCCCTGCTGGAAGTCGGTGCGGCCGCTTCCGCGTATCAGCAGGCAGTCGCCGGTGAAAGCCATGTGCTGGTCGTCGAGCACGAAGGTCAGGCAACCGTCGGTGTGGCCCGGCGTGGCACGAACGTCGAGCCAGCGCCCACCGAATTCGACCCGGTCGCCGTCCTCGAGCAGCCGGTCGGCCCCGCTCGCTCCGCTGCGGGCAGCGAGCGCGATGCGGCTGCCGGTGCGTTGCTTGAGCAGCCACGCGCCGGTCACATGGTCCGCGTGCACGTGCGTCTCCAGCGTCCAGAGCAGTTCCAGTCCCAGCTCCTGCACCAGCGCGGCGTCGCGCCGGGCCTGCTCGAACACCGGATCGATCAGCACGGCCTGCCGGCTGCGGGTATCCGCGAGCAGGTAGGTGTAGGTCGAGGACTGCGCATCGAACAACTGCCTGAAGATCAACATCGAACTCTCCCTAGCAACACCGGCGCCGGTGCAACGATGCACCGGCAGTTCGCCTCAGGCGAACTGAACATACACGCGCTTGTTGTGCCGCCCCTTGTTTTCCACCTTGGTGACCGTCACCGCGCCGATCTCGGCCGTCGTCGCGACGTGCGTGCCGCCGCAAGGCTGCAGGTCCACGCCCGGGATCTCGAGCAGGCGTATCCGTCCGACGCCACGCGGCGGCTGCACCGACATCGTGCGGACGAGCTCCGGTTGCCGGTCGAGTTCCTCGTCGCTGATCCAGCGGGTCCTCACCGGGTGGTTCGCCGCGACCAGCGCGTTGACGGCCTCGGTGACGCGGTCCCGGTCGATCTCCTGCTGCGTGTCGAAATCCAGGCGGCTCTTCGTCGCGGTGATCTGGCCGCCCGTGACACCATATCGCAGCACCGAGCCGAGCAGATGCAGGGCCGTGTGCATGCGCATGTGCGCGTATCGGCGGTTCCAGTCGATGCATGCCGTGACGGTCGTGGACGGCGGCGGAGGTGCATTGCCGGGCGCAAGCCGATGCACGATGCTGCCCCCCTCGCCCTTGCGGGTGTCCACGACCTGCCACTCCCGGCCGTCCGCGGCGCGCAGCACGCCGGCGTCACCGGGCTGGCCGCCGCCGGTCGGATAGAACACGGTGCGGTCGAGCACGACGGCGCCGTCATCCGCCCCGCTCACCTGCGCGGTGCGCTCGCGCAGGTAGGCATCGGACTGGAAAAGAGCATCGGTCGGTTTCATTCGGTCCCCTTCGCAAGACGATCAGTGCGGCGTTCCGGCTGTGTCGATGGGCCGGCGGTCTACGCCGTGCGGCAGCGATTCGGGCCGCCCGGTCCCGAGCGACACGACGGTATCGTCGCCGTCCACCACCGCTGCCGGTGTCTCGCCCAGGAAGCCACCGCTCTGGTGAGCCCAGAGCCGAGCATACAGGCCGCCCCGGGCCAGCAGCGTGGCATGATCCCCCTGCTCGACGATCCGTCCCTGGTCCATCACGATCAGCCGGTCCATCGCTGCGATCGTCGAGAGACGGTGGGCGATCGCGACCACGGTCTTGCCCTCCATCAGCCGGTAGAGACTGCCCTGAATGGCGGCCTCGACCTCGCTGTCGAGCGCGCTGGTCGCCTCGTCGAGCAGCAGGATCGGCGCATCCTTCAGCATGACCCGCGCGATCGCGACCCGTTGCCGCTGGCCGCCGCTCAGCTTGACGCCGCGCTCGCCGACGTGCGCATCGTAGCCGCGGCGACCGCTCGGATCGGACAGCGCCTGGATGAACTCGTGCGCCTCGGCCCGGCGCGCGGCGGCGATCATCTGCGCCTCGTCTGCGTCCGGCCGGCCGTAGAGGATGTTATCGCGCACCGAGCGATGCAGCAGCGAGGTGTCCTGGGTAACCATCCCGATCTGCGCACGCAGGCTGTCCTGCGTGACGGCCGAAATGTCCTGCCCGTCGATCAGTATCCGGCCGCTCTCCACGTCGTAGAACCTCAGCAGCAGGTTCACGATCGTGCTCTTGCCGGCGCCCGAGCGTCCGACCAGCCCGATCTTCTCGCCGGGCCGGATGTGCAGCGAGAAGCCGCTGATCACGGGCCGTTCGCCGCCATAAGCAAAGCTGACCGCGTCGAAGCGGACCTCGCCACGCGGCACCTCGAGCGCGATCGCGTCCGGTCGGTCCGTCACCGCGCGTGCCCGCGAGAAGATGCCGATGCCGTCCTGCACCGTGCCGACGTTCTCGAACAACGACGAGAACTCCCACATGATCCAGTGCGCGATGCCGTTCAGGCGCAGGGCCAGCGCGCTCGCGGCCGCCACGGCTCCGACGCCGACCTCGCCCCGGGACCACAGCAGCAGCGTCACGCCGGCCGTACTCGCGAGCAGCGCCATGCTGAGCAGCTGGTTGACGATCTCGAAGCCGGTGACGAGCCGCATCTGCGCATACGCGGTCTGCATGAACTCCTGCATCGCCGAACGGGCGAAGTCGGCTTCGCGTCGCGCGTGTGAGAAGAGCTTGACGGTCGCTATGTTCGTGTAGGCATCCGTGACGCGACCGGTCATCAGCGAACGGGCATCCGCCTGCGCGGCGCCGACCCGCGCGAGGCGCGGCACGAAGTATGCGAGCGCCGCCGAGTACAGCGTCAGCCAGAGCAGAAAAGGCACCAGCACCCAGGCGTCGAAGCTGCCGACGACCAGCGACATGGTCAGGAAATAGATGATCACGAACACCAGGATGTCGGCGATGATGAGCCAGGTGTCGCGGACGGCCAGTGCCGTCTGCATCACCTTCGTGGCGATGCGTCCGGCGAATTCGTCCTGGTAGAAGCCCATGCTCTGGCCGAGCATCAGGCGGTGGAAGTTCCAGCGCAGGCGCATCGGAAAATTGGCCGCCAGCGCCTGGTGCTTCAGCATCGTCTGCAGCGCGACCACCAGCACGCTGCCGGCAAGGACGGCGGCCAGCAGCAGCAGGCTGCGTCGGTGCTCGGACCACAGCGCTGCCGGATCGACGGCCGCGAGCCAGTCAACGATGCGCCCCAGCATCGCGAACAGCGCCGCCTCGAACACGCCGATCAGCGCCGTGCAGAGCGTCATGCCCAGGATGAATGGCCGCATGCCCTCGCTGCAGGCCCACATGAAGCCTGCGAAGCTCCTCGGAGCGGGCGAGGGTTCGCGCTCCGGATAAGGCGACACGAGGCCTTCGAACCAGCGGAACATCAGCTCTCTCCGGTGCCCCGGTCAGGGCGCATCGGGCGCAAGCCGTACCCGGCGGGCGCTCCGATTGACCGTCACGGTGAACTCCTGCGCCGCGGCAGTCGTCATCAGGTTTCACTCTGTCGGCGCAATGTCATCGAGACTCTACTGCGCCGGGGTGACGCGGGAAAGCCTGCAGCCGTCTGCCGGTACGTGCCCCGCGCCCGGTCCGGGAGCAGTGCACGACGCGCTCGTTTGACGCTTCCTGCCACCCATGCTCTGATCAGGCACGGAGAAGCTGTTGATCACTCGCGTCACGCGCATCGTGCTGGTTTCCGCGGCCGCCTGCTGCCTCGGCCTGATGAGCTATGCGGCCGACCTGACGAGCGGCCGGAACTTCCTGTGGGCCGTGGGATTCGGTCTGTGGGTGGTCTCGCCGTTCGTGTTCCTGCTGCACGCGACCCGCAGGTTCCAAGGGAACCGCACTCGGGACGTCGCTCTGCTGCTCGTCAGCCTCGCGACGGCGCTGTTCGCCGCGTTCGTCTACTACGATGCCTTCTTCGTCAGCATGGATGCGCAGTCTGCGCTGGTGTTCATCTTCGTGCCGCTCTGGCAATGGGTCGGCGCGGGCCTGGGCGTCGCGGCGCTGGACAGCTGGGCCTGGTGGCGACGGCGACGCCCCGACAGAGCTTCAGGATCGAGCTGACGAACCGCGTCGCCGCGCCTTGCGACGGCCTGCGCCGGCACGACGCGGCGCCCTGAGCGCCTCGAGTGCCTGCTGAGCGAACAGGCCGAGGCTCTCGACCTCCGGCAGCGCCGACCCGTTGGCGGTGAATCCCATGATGACCTTGCCGGCGTAGGACATCAGCGTGACGTTCAGTCCGATGCCGACGATCAGCGTCGAGACCGGGAACAGCGCCTCGAGCCGCGCGCCGTTCAGGTACAGCTGCTGCTCCGGGCCGCGCACGTTGGAGATCAGCACGTTGGCCGGGCGCAGGCCGAGAATGTCGGGCCGCGCGATCACCAGCGTCTCCGACATCGCGAATGCCATCACGGCGTAGGCGTAGGCCGCGTCCCGGCCGAGGCCGCTGAGCTGC
>DATIRA010000049.1:0-2350 GCA_035470225.1 Steroidobacteraceae bacterium
GGCCGTCGAACACCAGCTTGCTGCCCACGGCATAACGGACCCCGCGCAGGATCACGATGTTCTCGTCGTCCGCGGCCGGCTTCGAGCCGACCCCGGCAGCGCTGCGGGTAGTCACTTTCGGAGGTCCGTCGGTTCAGGCGGCCACGGCCGGTGCCGTCGCTTCGAGTTCTCTGGGGTTCATGGCACACCTCTATGCCGGCCGCGGCGCCGGGACCGCCAATGGACCGTCGGAATCTTATCAGGTTCCCCGGACCGGCCCGCCGGACCCGATGACTTTGCACGGGACGCCCAATAGGACTAAAATCGTCCCAATTAGGGGAAATGCCGAATGTTACGTATCAGCAAGCTGACCGACTACGGAACCGTGGTGCTGGCCCAGCTGGCCCGGGCACCGGGCGAGCGCCGCACCGCCACCGCCGTCGCGAAGCAGACCCGCATCGCGCTGCCCACCGTGAGCAAGCTGCTGAAGAGCTTTCACCGGGCAGGGCTCGTCACCTCGGTACGCGGGGCCCGCGGCGGCTACCAGCTTGCACGTCCTGCGGCGAGCATCAGCGCAGCGGAGATCATCGACGCGATCGACGGACCGGTTGCGATCACCGAGTGCAGCGGCGATCACAGCGCCTGCGACATCGAGACCGTCTGCCGCACCGGAACCGCCTGGCAGCGGATAAACGAAGTGATCCGCCAGTCGCTGGACGGAGTCACGCTCGCCCAGCTCTGCGGCCAGGAGGCCGTGGCGCTTTGGCGTCCGGAGCTGTCCGGCGCGCTGCGGGGTCCCGCCCTGCGACCGGGCGGGCGAGCCTGAGGAGCGAGCGAAACATGTCCACCAAGACTCAAGACCTCGAACGCGTATTCGGCCAGAAGTACCGGCACGGCTTCGTCACCGACATCGAGTCCGACACGGTGCCGCCGGGACTCGACGAGGACGTGATCCGGCTGATCTCGCGCAAGAAGCGCGAGCCGCAGTTCATGCTGGACTGGCGGCTGAAGGCCTACCGGCACTGGCTGACGATGCCCGAGCCGGAGTGGGCGCACCTGCGCATCGCGCCGATCGATTACCAGGCGATCTCGTACTTCTCGGCACCGAAGCGCCGCGACGACGCGCCGAAGAGCCTCGAGGAGGTGGACCCCAAGCTGCTCGAGACGTACGAGAAGCTCGGCGTTCCGCTGCACGAGCGCGCGCGACTGGCCGGCGTCGCGGTGGATGCGGTCTTCGACAGCGTTTCGGTCGCGACGACGTTCAAGGAGAAGCTCGCGAAGGCCGGTGTGATCTTCTGCCCGTTCTCGGACGCGGTTCAGAACCACCCGGAGCTCGTCGAGCGCTACCTCGGCTCCGTGGTGCCCCATACGGACAACTTTTTCGCGTCGCTGAACTCGGCCGTGTTCAGCGATGGCTCGTTCGTGTACGTACCGAAGGGCGTACGCTGCCCGATGGAGCTCTCCACCTACTTCCGCATCAATGCGGCCAATACCGGGCAGTTCGAGCGGACGCTGATCGTCGCCGACGAGGGCAGCCACGTGAGCTACCTCGAGGGCTGCACCGCCCCGATGCGCGACGAGAACCAGCTCCACGCAGCGGTCGTCGAGCTCGTAGCGCTCGCGGATGCGCAGATCAAGTACTCGACGGTGCAGAACTGGTACCCGGGCGATGAGGAAGGCCGCGGCGGCATCTACAACTTCGTGACCAAGCGAGGCGACTGCCGCGGCGCGAACTCGCACATCAGCTGGACGCAGGTCGAGACCGGCTCGGCGATCACCTGGAAGTACCCGAGCTGCGTGCTGACCGGGGACAACTCGGTCGGTGAGTTCTACTCGGTCGCGCTGGCAAATCACTGCCAGCAAGCCGACACCGGCACGAAAATGATCCACGTCGGGCGCAACACGCGCAGCACGATCGTCTCGAAGGGCATCTCGGCCGGCCGCGGACAGAACACGTATCGCGGACTCGTGAAGATCCTCCCCTCGGCCGAGGGTGCACGCAACTACACCCAATGCGACTCGCTGCTGATGGGCGACCGCTGCGGCGCGCATACGTTTCCGTACATGGAGATCAAGAACCCGCGCGCCGTCGTGGAGCACGAGGCCACGACGTCGAAGATCGCCGACGACCAGCTGTTCTACTGCCGCAGCCGGGGTCTCTCGCAGGAGGACGCGGTCAACATGATCGTGAACGGCTTCTGCAAGGCGGTGTTCAAGGAACTGCCGATGGAATTCGCCGTCGAGGCGCAGAACCTGCTCTCGGTCAGCCTCGAAGGCGCCGTCGGCTGACACACACAGGAGAACGGCAAGGCATGCTCAGCATTCGCGACCTGCACGTGCAGATTGGTGACCGCAAGATCCTCAAGGGACT
>DATIRA010000050.1:0-11841 GCA_035470225.1 Steroidobacteraceae bacterium
ACCGCGGCGTGCGAAGTCTTGCCGCCGCGCGAGGTCAGCACGCCCTGAGCCGCGAAGAAACCGTGGATGTCCTCGGGCTTGGTTTCCTCGCGCACCAGGATGACCTTCAGGCCTTGCTTGCCCAGCGCCTCGGCCCGGTCGGCGTCGAACACTGCCTGGCCGCTCGCGGCGCCAGGCGATGCCGGCAGGCCGGTGGCGAGCGCGACGCCCTTGAAGCTCGGGTCCAGCCTCGGGAACAGCATCTGCTCGAGGTGCTGGGGATTGACCCGCAGCACGGCCCCCTCCTTGGTCAGCAGACCCTCCTGCTGCATCTCGACCGAGGTCCGCACCATCGACGCTGCGTTCATCTTGCCATTGCGGGTCTGCAGGCAATAGAGCGTCCCGCGTTCTATCGTGAACTCGAAGTCCTGCACCTCGCGGTAGTGACGCTCGAGGCGGTTGCGAAGGTCGACCAGCTGCGCGTAGATGGCCGGCATCTCCCGCTCGAGTTCGGCGATCGGCTTCGGCGTGCGGATGCCCGCCACCACGTCCTCGCCCTGGGCGTTGGTGAGGTACTCGCCGTACAGCTGGTTCTCGCCGGTGGCCGGATTGCGCGTGAAGCCCACGCCGGTGGCGCTGTCGTTGCCCATGTTGCCGAACACCATCGTCACGACGTTGACGGCAGTGCCATTGGCCATCTCCGGCGTGATCCGGAATTCGCGCCGGTAGTCCACGGCCCGCTTGCCCATCCAGGAGTTGAACACCGCCTTGATCGCGATCTCCAGCTGCTCGTACGGGTCCTCCGGGAAAGGTCGCCCGGTGTGCCGCTCCACCACCTCGAGGAAGCGGTCCCCGACCTCGCGCAACTGCTCGGCGCCGAGCAGCACGTCGGCCTTGACGCCGGCGTGCGATTTCACCGCTTCGAATTGCTCATCGAACAGCGCATCCGGGATCCCCAGCGCGACCTTGCCGAACAGCTGTACGAAGCGGCGCCAGGCGTCGTAACCGAAGCGCTCGTTGCCGGTGTGACGGATCAGCCCCGCGAGCGTGGTCGGGTTGAGGCCGAGGTTCAGGATCGTGTCCATCATTCCCGGCATCGACATCGCCGAGCCTGACCTTACCGAGACCAGCAGTGGGTCCTGGGCACCACCGAAGCGCTTGCCGGTGCTCTTCTCGAGCGTGGCCATGTGCGCGCGCACCTCGTCCATCGCGCCGTCCGGCAGCCTTCGCTGCGAGTCCCCCAGGTATGCGAGGCAGGCTTCCGTCGTGATGACGAAGCCCGGCGGCACATTCAGCCCTATCCGGGTCATCTCGCACAGGTTGGCGCCCTTGCCGCCGAGCAGCATCTTGTTGCGGCCGTCGCCTTCCTCGAACGCGTACACCCATTTGGTCGAGTTCATGGCATTCCCTTTGCTTGCCTGCGCGGGTTTCGCGCGCTGGTTACGATGGCCACACTCTTACCGCCCGGCGAGGCATCCGTGAATACGGGCATTGCGCGATTGAGTCGCCGCATACGTTACGCGAGGCTCCGTGCATGAGCGGTTCGGTGGGCATCGTCCTGGCCGTTCTCAGCGCCGCTGTAATGATGGCGGCGAGCCGGTTCGCGCTGCGTCATGCCGTTGCCTTGTCCACCAGGCTGGATGTGCCGCCGTTCCTGATCGGCATCTCGTTGCTGGCCGTCGGAACGGATATTCCGGAAATAACGAGCTGCCTGGTCGCCGCCGCGATGGGGCAGGGCGATTTCGTCGTCGGCGACGCGATCGGCTCGGTATTCACCCAGGCGACCTTCGTGCTCGGCGCTTTCCCGCTGATCGCGGTGGGCAGCTTCGCCGTCTCGCGCAGCGAGGTGCTTCTGATCGGCGGACTGACAGTCGCGGCGCTGCTGCTCGGGCTGTGGACAGTCGCGGATGGAGGTATCTCTCGGCTCGATGGCGCGCTGATGATCGTCGTCTGGATCGCCGCCACGGCCGTCATCTGGAACCTGCGCGAGGCCATACCCGATATCCCACCCCGTTCGGTCGAGCCGCGGGGAGCACTGTGGCACGGGCTGCTGTCGCTGCTGGGACTGGCGGTCGTGGGCGGGGCTGCGGTCGCGCTGGTCAGGTCGGTCGTCGCGGTCTCGGAGATCTTCGGGATTCCGCAGTATGTGATCAGTTTCTTCGGCGCCTCGGTGGGCACATCGCTGCCGGAGCTCGTCGTCGAGTACACGGCACTCCGGCGTCGCCTGCGAGAGCTGGCGCTCGGCGACGTGCTGGGCTCCTGCCTCGTCGACAGCTCGCTCGCGATCGGGATCGGCCCGCTTATGTTCCCGGTTGCGCTGAGCCCGGAGCTGGCATTGCGCGGTGGCACGCTGGCCGTCGCGTCCATGCTGCTGATCGCGGCGCTGCTCGGTATTCGTCGCCGCCACGACTACCTCTCGGCCCTGGCGCTCACGGCGGCCTACCTGCTCGGATACGCCTACGTGCTCGGCTGAGCGGCGTCGGTGCTACGCTTGCGCGGTCCAGGCGACGTTACAGGGGGGCTGCTCGATGAAGATCGGCATGGTCGGGCTCGGCCGCATGGGCGGCAACATGGCGCGGCGCATCGCGCGCAGCGGCCTCGACGTCGTGGCTTGGGATCGAGCCGCCGGAGCCCGCGCCGGGCTCGCCGGCGAGGCGCGAGTCCAGACTGTCGACACGCTGGAGGCGCTGGTCGAGGCGCTCGAGGGCCCGCGAGTCCTCTGGCTGATGCTGCCGGCCGGTACCCCGACCGAGGAAACGGTGCAGTATCTCTCCGCGCGTCTGGCCAGCGGCGACGTGCTCGTGGACGGCGCGAACGCCTGGTACCGCGACACGCTGAGGCGTGCCGACAGCCTCTCGGCGCAGGGCATCGATTTCGTGGATGCCGGCGTCTCGGGAGGCGTGTGGGGGCTCGAGAACGGCTACGGGATCATGGTTGGAGGGCCTCCCGAGGCCGTTCGCCGGCTGCAACCCTTCCTCGAGGTCCTGGCTCCTGCGCCGGATCGCGGCTGGCTGCACTGTGGCGGAGCGGGATCCGGGCACTACTCGAAGATGGTGCACAACGGGATCGAATACGGCCTGATGCAGGCCTATGCGGAAGGATTTGCCTTGCTCCGAGCCAGGCAGGAGCTTCAGCTCGACGTCGCGAAGATCGCCGAGTCCTGGCGTCACGGTACGGTGATCCGATCCTGGCTGCTCGACCTGTCGGCGCAAATCCTGGCCGAGGACGAGTCACTCGCGTCGGTGGCGCCACTGGTCGCGGATTCCGGTGAAGGTCGCTGGGCAGCCACCGAGGCCATCGAGCTCGGCGTGCCGGCACCTGTCATGGCCGTTTCGCTGATGGAGCGATTCGCCAGCCAGGGGAAGGCGGACTACAAGAACCGACTGCTGGCACGGATGCGCCAGGCATTCGGCGGTCATGCGGTCAAGCGGGCGCGCTGAGCACCGTAGTGCAGAAAAAAGGCCCGCGCCGGATGGCGCGGGCCGAAAGGCGTCCAGAGGGACGCCAGGGGGTCAATCGGTCTGCGGTCCAGGACACGTCGCCACCGGGTGACTCCGCAAGGTCCCTGACTGCATCGGGGGAGCTATACCCGGGCCGGCCGTGTGACTATGCATCCCTGCCGCCCGGCGGTGACGTGCATACGGTTGTTCGAGCCAGCGCAAGACAGGCTGCTCCTGATCAATTACCTGCGATAAGCGTTGCAAGCCCGATGCCAGCGGGCTCGTTGCGGAAATCGAGCTATAAATCAGTCATTTGGAATCTTGCTCGCGGCGTGTGCCGGCCGGTCCGCTGACAGGGCTGTCATTTCTGGCATGGCAGTGAGTCTCAATTGGCAGGATCCGGCAGCACTCCGTCGGTTGGCACGGCCCAGTCTTCAGCGCACGTCGGCAGCTTCCGGGTCGGCATACAGCGTCGCCCGCTCGGTGGGCAGGCGCAGTGCCGGCATGTCCCGATTGCCGTTGAGCAGGCCGCGCAGCACCTCCGACTTGCCGGTGCCGGTCACGAGCCAGAGCACTTCGCGCGCGCGCGCCAGCGCGGGTACCGTCAGCGTCATCCTTCGCAGTCCCTGGTGCTGCGCCGTGATCGCCACGTCGCGATCCCTGACCTCCAGCGCGGGGTCTCCCGGCAGCAGCGAGGCCGTATGTCCATCTGCGCCGAGCCCGAGTTGTGCCAGATCGAGCACCGCCGGAACTCCCCCCACGGATTCGAGCCTCGACTGGTAGCTGCGCGCTGCCGCCTCGAGGTCCGGCTCTTCGACCGGCATCGCGAGCAGCTGCCGGGACGGCAGCGGGCCATCGCGCACCAGGATCCGCTCGAGATGGCTGAGATTTCGTCGCGGATCGCCCCGCGGCGCGACCCGCTCGTCCACCTGAGCAACGTAGATCGACTCCCAGCGCAGTGGCAGCGCTGCCAGCTCTGCCAGCATCCGCCAGGGCGTCGTCCCGCCGCTGACCGCGATCAAGGCGCGGCCGCGCTCGCGAACCGCCGATTTGCAGAGCGCGGCGATCGAGGCCGCTGCCTGGCGGGCAGCCGCGGCCGCATCTGGAGCCACTGTCATTCGCACGCCGGCTGTCCCTCGTCGGGCGGGTCGTACCAGCCTCCATGCGCCTCGACCATCCGGCTGGCCGAGGCCGGCCCCCATGAGCCGGGAGCATAGGGTTCGACCTGTGGCCCCGCGGCCAGCAACTCATCGACGATGCCCCAGGCCACTTCGACCGAGTCCTGCCGCGCGAAAAGGCTCGCATCGCCCTTCATCGCATCGCCGAGCAAGCGCTCATAGGGGGTGATCTGCTCCGGTCGCTCGCTGCAGGCGAGCAGCTCGATCTCCCTGCCGACGTTGGCCTCGCCCTGTGTCTTCACGCGCGCGCCCAGCGCGATCGCCAGCCGGTCCGGTCCCAGCCTGAAACGCAGGTAATTGACGCGTCGGGGCAGCGGCTCGTCGAAAAGTCGCTGCGGCGGCAGGCGAAAAGTCGCCATGACCTCGGTTGCCGAGACGGCGAGGCACTTGCCGGTGCGCACGAAGAACGGCACGCCCGCCCAGCGCCAGGAATCGATCTCGAAGCGCAACGCTGCGTAGGTCTCGACACACGATCGCGGGTCCACGTCGTCCTCGCTGCGGTAACCCTGGTACTGGCCACGCACGATGTCACGGTCCGCCGGTACCCGCACTGCCCGCAGGACCTTCGTCTTCTCGTCACGCATGGACTCGGCGTTGGTGGAGATCGGGGGCTCCATCGCCAGCATCGCCAGCACCTCGAGCAGGTGGTTCTGCACGACGTCCCGCACCGCGCCGAGTTCCTCATACAGTCGCCCGCGGCCCTGTACGCCGAAGCTCTCGGCCATCGTGATCTGAACGTTGTCGACGTAGGCGCGATTCCAGACGGGCTCGAGAAACGCGTTCGCAAAGCGGAAATAGACCAGGTTCTGCACCGGCTCCTTGCCGAGGAAATGGTCGATGCGGAAGATCGAGCCTTCGTCGAAGACCTGCCGAAGTGCGTGGTTGATGGTCTTTGCGCTGCCGAGGTCCCGTCCGAGTGGCTTCTCGACCACGACCCGGGCCCCGCGCGCACAGCCGGAGTCGCCCAGCTTGTCGGCGACGGTCGAGAACAGGCTCGGGGGGATCGCCAGGTAGTGGCACGGATGCTCCGCGCCGCCGAGCGCGCCGCGCAGTGCCGTGAACGTGCGGTCGTCCCGGTAGTCACCGTTGACCAGCGCAAGCTTCCGACCCAGTTGCTCGAATGCCTCCGCGTCGACGGGTTCCTGATGTTCCTCGAGGCCGCGCCGCATGCGCCTCAATAGTGAATCGCGGGTCGTTTCGCCGCGCGCGACGCCCACCAGCACCGGCGGGAGCCGTCCGCGCCTCTCGAGGTTCAGCAGCGCCGGGAAGATCTTCCTGTAGGCCAGGTCGCCCGTGATGCCGAAGATCGCCAGCGCGTCGGAATGATCCTGGTTCGTCATGCGGCCTCCTGCAGTCGGCTAAGCTAGCACGACCCCGAGCGGCGAGACTCCAGCAACCGATGCCCGCAAACCTTTCTCCGGAATACAAGGCCGCGGCCGACGCCTTCCGCAAAGCGCGCGACCCCGCCGAGCGACTCGAGCACTTGCGGGAGATGCTGCGTGTCATTCCGAAGCACAAGGGCACGGATCACCTGCAGGCGGACCTGAAGCGACGCATTCGAGAGCTCGACGAAGAGCTCGCTGGACCGAAGAAGGGTGGCGCCAGAGGCGGTCCTGCGCTGGTCGTGCGGCCCGAGGGGGCTGCGCAACTCGCGGTCGTCGGCCCGCCGAACGCAGGCAAGTCGCTGCTCCATGCCCGGCTGACCGGGTCATCCGCCAGGTCGGGCCCGTTTCCGTTCACGACGCAGTACCCGGAACCGGGGATGCTGCGTCACGATGACGTGAGCTTCCAACTCGTGGACCTGCCACCGGTCGCGGTGGAGCACCCAGTGTCCTGGCTCGGCAGCACGTTGCAGTCCGCCGACGCGGCGCTGCTCGTCGTCGACCTGGCCGATCCCGACTGCATCGAGCAGATCGCGGACGTGCGGGCCGCCCTTGCCGGACGACGCGTCACGCTCGAGACCCGCTGGCCTGCGGACGACCCGGCGGCAGGTACCGAGACGGAGCTCGAGGGTGCGCAGGACGTATTCGCGATTCACCTGCCCACGCTGCTGCTCGCGAACAAGTCAGACCTGCTGGGCGATCCCGAGCGGGACCTGGAGGTGCTTGAGGAGCTCGAGCGCCCGCACTTCCCCGCAATGCTGGTCTCGGCACAGACCGGCACCGGTCTCGGCACGCTGGCGCCCTGGCTGTTCGAGAGGCTCGGCATCGTGCGCGTGTACACGAAGGCCCCGGGAAAGCCGCTGGAAAAGGAAAGGCCGTTTACGCTGCGGCGCGGGCAGACCGTGGTCGATGTCGCGCGGCTCGTGCACCGGGAGCTCGAGCACACGCTCAAGTACGCCCGCGCCTGGGGACCGTCGGTACAGGCTGACGGCCAGCAGGTCGGGCGCGAGCACGTGGTTGCCGACGGCGACGTGATCGAGCTGCACGACTGACCCCCGGCAGACGAGGATGCGACGCTGATTCCCTTCTCGTTCAAGCTCGCGTACACGGCGTTCGTCGCCTGCATCGTGGTGATCTGGTGGCGCAACTACGGCTGGAAGAACTTCCTGTGGTTCTCGGACATCGCGCTGATCGGCGCGGTGCCCGCGATGTGGCTGGAGAGCAGGGCTCTCGCGAGCGTGCTGGCCGTCGCGGTGCTCGCGCCTGAGACGTTGTGGAATGTGGACTTCATCGCGCGGATCCTGCTCCGGCGGAGGGTCACGGGCCTCACCGACTACATGTTCGAGCCGGAGCGGCCGAGACTGCTGCGCGGCCTGTCGTTGTTCCACGTGCCGCTGCCGCTGGTGCTGTTGTGGATGCTGCTGGCGTACGGCTACGATGCCCGCGCCGGATTGCCGGGTGCGACGGTGCTCGCCGCCATCGTGCTGCCCTGGAGCCGGTGGGTGAGCACGCCCGAGAAGAACATCAACTGGACCTACGGACTCGGGCGGGCACAGGCACGATTTTCCCCGCTCGCATATCTCGGTGTGCTGCTGCTGGGTTTCGTGCTGCTCGTCTTCGTCCCGACCGACTTGCTGCTGCGCAACTTCGGACCGGGCCTCGGCATCCCGGTCTTCCGCTGACTGCCGGAGTCCGGCACGGCTTGCTCGGCACGCGGCCACTGGTAGAATCCGGCCCAGCATCAAGAACGGGACGCGAGTCCCGGCCAACCTGCCTGCCCGGGCAAGGTGGCATGCACCGAGAGGTGCGGATGCGGCCGGAAGGCAACGAAGCGGGTGACCTCTCGTCCAACCCTCCGGCGCTCGATGCATGGCGCCCGGGGGTCCATCCCGTCCGGCTGCCTCCATCGCGCGCTGCTCGTTTGAGCCACCGGCCAGGTCTGCAACGCCCGGAAGGGCCTGGAGGTTTGGCCATGAATGCAGTCATCGAAAGAACTGGGTCGAGTCCGGCCGCCGGCGACCCGCTGGCGGAGCTGGCGTCCGCCTGCGCCCGACTCGGCAGCGATCGGCGTTCGCCGGCGCTGAGCCGCGCACTGCTCAGCTACTGGAGCGTGCTCGGTGGCAGCACGGCCGAAGCGCGTCAGGGATTCCTGAACGTCATCCGCGAGTCCGTGCGCCAGGGACGCTGGCCGGCGCATGCGTTCGCGGTCGCCGCGCTCGGTGACCCGGACGAGGAAGTGGTTCTCGCGGCCACGATCGACTACGTCGCGCGCGGTCCGGTGCCGCTCGAACGACGTGATGCCGCCGTGCTGGACGTGCTCGAGTGGATCCGGCGGCGCCTGGCGCTGAATGTTCCCGCTGCGTTCGCCGCGCTGCTCTCGCTTGGCGACGCTGACGTCGAGGAACGACTGTTGCCGCTACGGCTCGGCCTGCCGGAGGACGAATTCCGACGAGTCGTCGAGATTCTCGCGGCCCGCGGGGTCGGCCATCCGCAGGAGTTCCTGGCCGACTGGGAACGTCTGCTCGGGCGCCCCGCCGGCTGATCGACCCGGGCGGCGGCGGCTGCCGCGACCCGCGGCATGGCAGCCGCGAGACCGGCTGTTGCGACGCGCTGGTGCGAGCTGCTCAGTTCCCGGGTTTCAACGCGGCGTCCACGCCGGGCGGCCTCAGCGGTCCGAGCCAGTTCGCATAACTCCGCGGCTCGCGTTCCGCCAGCCAGCGGAATACCACGGTGTGCCACGAGGCCCGCTGAATGTAGCCGCGCGTCTCGTTGTAGGGAATGTTCTCCACCCACACGTCCAGGTCCATCGGCTGACCGGGCAGCCAGCGGCGCGCCGCGGCCGGTCCGGCGTTGTAGCCTGCCATTGCGAGCGCGGTCTGGCCGTCGGCCCGGTCCAGCAGGCTCTTCAGTGTCGCCGAGCCGAGCGGCACGTTGACGGAGGGAACCAGCAGGCTCGCCCGGGTCGGGACCGGGAGGTCCCAGCGTCTGGCAGTGCGCGCCGCGGTCGAGGGCAGCAGCTGCATCAGTCCGAGTGCGCCCGCGCTCGAGGCGGCGTCAGCGCGGTACAGGCTCTCCTGGCGGATGATCGCGTAGATGAGTTCGGGTGCGAGGCCGGTCAACTCGGCACCGTCGCGCACTTCCGGGTCGTAAGGCCGCGGATAGAGTCGCTCGTAGTCGTTGTAGAGCCCGAGCCTCGCGGCCGCGGCGACGGCCTCGAGGTGCCAGCCCCAGCTCGAGGCCAGCCCGATCGCCTGCAGCTGCAGCGAAGGCGCCAGCGCGTCGAAGCTGGCCCGCCACTCGCTGCCGGCTTCGCTGCGCATCTCGCAAAGCTCTAGCTCTCTCGCCCGCTGCATGGCCGGCAGGCGACTGACTTCGCTGATGCCCTCGTCGGTGATCGCCATCGGTTCGAGCGTCGGCGCGAAGGACTGGCCGAGCCGCGCCGAGGCGAGGACCGCATACCAGTTGTCCGTCGGCACGACGGCCGCAAACCTGGCCCGGGCCGGCTCGATGTCGCCGAGCTGCTCGGCCGCCCGTGCCGCCCAGTATCGCCACCGGCTGTGCTCCCGGAGTTCCTCGGGCATCGCCTCGATGGCGCGGGCGGCCCGCGCCCAGTCGCCGGTCCACAATGCCGCGCGCACGTGCCACTCGTGCGCGACCTCGTCGAAGTCCTCCGGCTGGGCGCGTCCGAAGAACTCGAGCGCGTAGGGCTTTCGGCTCCATGAGGCGCCGAGCGCGGTGGCGAGCGCGTAGGGGCTCGCGGAGCGAGGGTCCAGCCCGCGAGCCGCGACCAGCCCCGGGAACCGGGCGGCCGCCCCGTCGGGGTCGCGCCTCGCGAGCCGCGACCAGCCGGCGAGCAGCGCTTGTGGTTCAACGGGTCGTGCCGGATTCGCGATCAATGCATCGACGCTTCCGGCCGGCTGATCGATCAGCCCGGCCCAGGTGAGCAACGGTGCGGCCTGGGCCTCGGGCAGCGAGCGGGCCAGGTAGCGCGCGAGTCCGCTCTCGCCGTCGGCCAGTGCCAGCCGTGCACGGCGCTCGATCAGTTCCGCGCTGAGCCGCCCCTGCTCCTTCAGCCAGGCAAACGCCGGGTCGCAGGCGTCCGGCAGGCTCTTCGGGCTCAGCCAGGTGTCGGAGATGTCCTCGGCGAGGTCCGTGGTCCGGCCGAGGCGAATGCGCGCGACCAGGGTCTGGCAACGCCGGGTCGCTCCATCATCAATCTCGGGACGATACTGCGCGAGAAACTCCGCCCATTTCCCCCGGTCCGCCAGGCTCTCGAGCCAGGCCCGGCGCAGTCCGCGCGACACAGGCTCCTCTGCGTGCCGGGCGAGGAATGCCTCGATCTCTGCGTCCACCGGCAGCAGTCCCTGGCCGCTCGCGCCGCCGGGAACGGATCGCAGCCTCCGGGAGAGGCGGGCCTGCTCCAGGTAGCGGTACAGCGGGTACGCGCGCAGGGCCTCGCTGTCGCCAGCCGGATCGTCTGGCTGGCCGGCCTCGACGCGCGCGATCGCGTCGCGGAAGGCCTCCCGCCCCGACGCGAGACTGTCCGCCCAGGCTGCGGGAGCGAGGATCGACAAGAGCAGCAGCAGGATCGTGGTTCTCATAGGCTCCTCAGTCTAGCCCGGAGCCCGGTAGTTCCCTGCGCCGCGTTCAGATGGCCATCACCAGCTGTCGCCGGCCGCGCCAGGACCCGGTTCGCCGACGAGCCCGCGTGCCGTTTGCGCATTACGCGGATACACTCACGTGCTGCAGTGCCACAAAATGCGCCTGTCCTGCCGGTGTTTGCGGCCGGCATCCACTGTATTACGTCGACGGGAGATACCTCATGCTCTACTCGGGACCCGCCTTCAGCGCGACTGCGCTGGGCGATGGCATCGTCGAACTCAAGTTCGACCTGACCGGCGAATCGGTCAACAAGCTGAACCGCGCGGCGCTGGAGGACCTCGACGCCGCCGTAAAGGCGATCGCGAAGGAAGCCGGGGTCAAGGGCGTGGTGCTGACTTCCGGCAAGCCGGTGTTCGTCGTCGGCGCCGACATCACAGAGTTCGGCGCGATGTTCTCGGCAGGCGAGGCCGAGGTCGCGAAGCACGTCCTGGAAGTCAACCGGATGTTCTCTCGCTTCGAGGACCTGACGGTGCCGACGGTCGCCGCGATAAACGGCGTCTGCCTCGGTGGGGGCACCGAACTCGCGCTGTGCTGCGACTATCGTGTCATGTCCACCGCGGCCAGCATGGGGTTGCCAGAGGTCAAGCTCGGCATTTTCCCCGGATTCGGCGGCACGGTACGCCTGCCGCGTCTGATCGGTGTGGACAATGCTGTGGAATGGATCGCGACCGGCTCCGACAAGAAGCCGGCTGATGCGCTCAAGGACGGCGCCGTGGACGCGGTAGTCGAGCCGGCGCTACTGCAGGACGCAGCGATCGCGATGGTGAAGCAGGCCGTCGAGGGCCGGCTCGACTGGCGCGCCAAGCGTGCCGAGAAACTCGGACCGCTGAAGCTAAATCAGATCGAGGCAGCAATGGCCTTCAATACCGCGATGGCGGTGGTTGGAGGCAAGGCGGGTCCGAACTATCCGGCGCCGATGCTCGCTCTGAAGAACATGCAGCTTGCCGCGGGCATGGGTCGTGACGAGGCGCTCGAAGTCGAGGCGAAGCATTTCGCGAAGGCGGCGCTGACGCCGCAGGCGGAGGCCCTGATCGGCCTGTTCCTCGCCGACCAGATGGTCAAGAAGACCGCCGGCGGCTGGGCGAAGAAGAGCGGCAAGGAGATCAAGCAGGCCGCGGTGCTCGGCGCGGGGATCATGGGAGGCGGAATCGCCTACCAGAGCGCCTACAAGGGCACGCCGATCATCATGAAGGACATCCG
>DATIRA010000051.1:0-8815 GCA_035470225.1 Steroidobacteraceae bacterium
TCAGAGCGGCCTGCAGCCGTGAGACCGGGTCGGGCAGCGGCAGCACCGCCCGGCGCAATCCGAGCGCACGCGCCGTGAGACCGACGATCTCTGCGAGCGTCAGTACCTCGGGGCCGCAGAGCTCGAATGTCCGCCCGGCGACGTCCGGCCGGTCCATGCAGCGCACGAATGCCTCGACGACGTCGCCCACGAAGACCGGCGCGAAGCGGGCGTCCGCGCAGGCGAGCGGCAAGAAGCCGGGGGTCAGCTTCAGTATCTGCGCGAACTTGTTGACGAATGAGTCCCCGGGTCCGAACACGACTGACGGCTGCAGGATCACGAAATCGGGATGCCCGCGGCACTCGCTGCGCAGGAAATCCTCCGCCTCGCCCTTGCTCTTAAGGTAGTGGCTCGGCCCGCGCTCGGCATCGGCCTTCAAGCCGCTCATGTGCAGGTAACGTCGCACGCCGGCCTTTCGGCAGGCCGCCACGGCCTTCTTCGGCAGCTCGGTATGCGCAAGGCGGAACTCGTCGCCCCGCCCGCGCCCGAGCCGCCTTTCGTTGAGGATGCCGACCAGGTTGACCACCACTTCGCAGCCCTGGAACTCCTGCTGCAGCGCCGCTTCGTCGTGCACGTCCGCACGCACCAGGCGTACGGACGGCATCACCAGCATGTCGCGGTGGCTGGCCCGGTCCCGCGTCAGTACCTTGACGCCGCGCCCGTCCCGGGCGAGGCGCGCGACGAGCGCCCGGCCTATGAAACCGGTGCCGCCTAGCACGCAGACCGGGCGCGTCATCAGCGGATCGGGATGACCAGCATCGCGCTGCCGCGGCGGATCTGCAGCACGAAGGCCGACGCGCCCTGGGTCGCCTGGGTGAACTCCTCCAGGTTCGAGATCCGTGTCCGTCCGACCCCGACGATCAGGTCATTGGCCCTGAGTCCGCGCTGGGCCGCCGGGCTGCCCTCGGCGACGCTGCGGATAAGCACGCCGCTCTGCCCGTCCGCATCCATCAACTCGGCGCCCTGCAGGCCTGGATGCAGTCCGGCCTCGCGCGCCTCCATTGCCTCGTCCCGGCTGCCGACCACTGCCGTTACCCGGCGCGGCTTGCCGTCCCGCAGCAGTGTGACCGCGACGCTGTCGCCGACGCTGAGCAGGCCGATCGCGTTGCGCAGTCCGGCGGCGTCCTTGACCGGCTTGTCATTCACGCCAGTGATCACGTCGCCCGCCTTGATGCCGGCTTTCTCGGCTGCGGAGCCTTCCACGACCTGTGAAACCAGCGCGCCCTGGACGTTGCCGAGATCCATGCTCTCGGCGATGTCGGGCGTGAGCGTCTGGATATTGACGCCCAGCACGCCTCGTCGGACCTCGCCGTACTTCACCAGCTGAGCCATGATGATCTTCATCATGTTGGACGGGATCGCGAAACCGATGCCGATGTTGCCGCCGGATCGCGACAGGATGGCCGAGTTGATGCCGACCAGCTTGCCGTTCATGTTAACCAGCGCGCCGCCCGAATTGCCCGGGTTGATCGAGGCGTCGGTTTGGATGAAGTCCTCATAGCCCTCGGGATTTATTCCCGAGCGGCCCAGCGCACTGACGATGCCGGAAGTGACCGTGTGGCCGAGCCCGAACGGGTTGCCGATCGCGACGACGAAATCACCGACTTCGGTCAGGTCCGAGTCTGCGACCGGAATCTGCGTCAGGTTGTCGCCCTCGACCTGCAACACCGCGACATCCGAACCCTCGTCCTTGCCGACCACTTTCGCCTCGAGGGACCGGTTGTCGAGCAGCGTGACAGTGATTTCGGTGGCGTTTTCGATCACGTGAGCGTTCGTGATGATGTAGCCCTGCTTGGCGTCGACGATGACCCCTGAGCCCGCGCTCTGGAACTCGCGCGACATCGGCGCGTTTGGCACGTCGAAGAACCGCCGGAAGAACGGGTCGCTGAGCAGTGGGTTCTGCACCTGCACCGTTCCTCGCGTCGCGATGTTGACCACGGCCGGAGTGACCGTCTTAAGCATCGGTGCCAGTGAAGGCACCGGTGATTCGCCGACCTGCGAGGGAATCTGGGCGACGGCCAGCGTGGACCAGGCGCCGATCAAGGCTGTGGCGAAGCTCAGGCGAATTTTCATCGAGAAATCCCCGGAATTATTCGGTAGTCGGGCGGTTCAAGGTCCGGTCGGCGGAGTCTAGCAGCGCGCGCCGCAGAGTCCGTGCGACCGGTTGGCCGCAGTTCAGACAGGCGTACCGCGAGTCGAGTTCCGGAGCAGGCAGCAGCAGTCGTCTGCTGGCGGGGACACCGGCGGCAGTGAAGAGCCTGTGGATTCCCGGTGAACATCGCGTGGACACAAGATGTTGTGCCTACGCGCCAACTGTCCGTCTGACGGCGAGGCTCTTCGGGCGGCCTGCCGATATTGCCGATGGATGCTCATAAAAGATTGATTTATAAATAGTTTTTTGTGATTTTTTCTGCTGTAAAAATGGTTGACTGAGCCGAACGGGGTGCATACCCTAGTCGACCTGGCCCTATATGTTGTGTCCGGCACGATGTCCTTCCGATCCTTTCGGCGGGGAGTCCGAGCCGGGCCGAAGAAGGGTCGGTCGGGCTCGCCCGCCTCTCCCCGTCGGGGCTCGAGGCGCCGTGCCAGGGGGACTTACCTGATCTGCCGAATGCGAATTCGTTACGGAGCCGTGTCGCTGCAATGAGCACCGCCGTGAAAATGAAGACCCGGGACGCCAGAAGTATCCGTTTCCAGGAGGCGTCACTGGACATCTGGGACAAGAAATACCGCCTGACCGCGAAGGACGGCACGCCGATCGACCGCTCGATGGACGATACCTATAAGCGCGTGGCTCGTGCGCTGGCCGACGTCGAGCAGCAGGAGCTGCGGGAGCACTGGTACGAGCAGTTCCTCTGGGCGTTGCGGCGGGGCGCCATCCCGGCCGGCCGCGTCACCTCCAATGCCGGGGCCCAGCAGCACAAGCCGGCCACGTCGACGATCAACTGCACGGTATCGGGCACGGTGCGGGACTCGATGGACGACATCCTCGGCAAGGTGCACGAGGCGGGCCTGACGCTGAAGGCCGGCTGCGGCATAGGCTACGAGTTCTCGACGCTGCGGCCGCGAGGGGCCTACGTTTCCGGCGCGGGCGCCTACACGTCGGGACCGCTGTCCTTCATGGACATCTACGACAAGATGTGTTTCACGGTCTCTTCGGCGGGCGGGCGGCGCGGCGCGCAGATGGGCACCTTTGACGTCGGTCATCCCGACGTGATGGAGTTCATTCGCGCCAAGCGGGAGGCCGGCCGGCTGCGCCAGTTCAACCTGTCCCTGCTGGTGACGGACGACTTCATGAATGCCGTGCGGCAGGACGGCGACTGGCAGCTCGCTTTCCCGGTTACGGAAGCCGAGGTTGCCGGCCACGACACGACCGACGCCGAGCGCTTCGTCTGGCGCGAATGGCCGGCCGACGGCGGCTACGTGCGCAACGACGAGGGCCTGGTGCTCTGCAAGGTCTACAAGACCCTGCCGGCGCGGCGCATGTGGGACGTGATCATGTCCTCGACCTACGATTTCGCCGAGCCCGGCTTCGTGCTGATCGACCGGGTCAACGAGATGAACAACAACTGGTGGTGCGAGAACATCCGGGCCACCAACCCCTGCGGCGAGCAGCCGCTGCCGCCCTACGGCTCGTGCCTGCTGGGCTCGGTCAATCTCACCAGCTTCGTGCGCGACCCGTTCACCGAGGAAGCCCACTTCGACTGGGACGAGTTCCGCAAGGTCGTCAAGGCCTTCACCCGCATGCTCGACAACGTCGTCGAGATCAACGGTCTGCCGCTCGAGCAGCAGCGGCAGGAGATCCTGCGCAAGCGTCGCCACGGCATGGGGTTCCTCGGGCTCGGCTCCACGACCACGATGCTCGGCATGAAGTACGGTTCGCGGGACTCGGTCGCCTTCACCGAGCGGGTGTCCAAGGAACTCGCGCTGGCCGGCTGGGAGGCCGCGCTCGACCTGGCCATCGAGAAGGGGCCTGCGCCGATCATGCTCGAGGAGTTCGAGGTCACCCCGGAGATGTTGCGCAAGCGTCCCGAGATGGTCCGCGACGGCATCCGGGTCGGGCAGAGGCTACCTGGCCGCATCCTTCACGCACGTTACAGCCGCTACATGCAGCGCGTCACCGAGCAGGCGCCGGAGCTGGTCGACCGGCTCGCCGAGGTGGGAGCACGCTTCACGCACCACAGCTCGATCGCACCCACCGGTACGATTTCGCTGTCGCTGGCGAACAACGCCTCGAACGGCATCGAGCCGACGTTCGCGCACCACTATTTCCGCAACGTAATCCGCGAGGGTCGCAAGACCAAGGAGCGGATCGACGTGTTCTCGTTCGAGCTGCTGGCCTACCGTGAACTGGTGAACCCAAAGGCGATGCCGGGCTCGACCAGCGCAGTCGAGAAGCTGCCGGAATACTTCACGACGGCCGACGACATCACGCCGCGCGAGCACGTCGACATCCAGGCCGCGGCGCAGAAGTGGGTGGATTCCTCGATTTCAAAGACCGCCAACGTCCCGACGGACTACCGCTACGACGACTTCAAGGATATCTACCTCTACGCGCACGAGCAGGGCCTCAAGGGCTGTACGACCTTCCGCTTCAACCCCGAGGCTTTCCAGGGTGTGCTGGTCAAGGAGGAGGACCTGAAGAACACGACCTACGTGTTCACGCTCGACGACGGCACGGAGCTGGAGGCCAAGGGCGACGAGCTGATCGAGTACGACGGCGAAACGCACACGGCGGCGAACCTGTTCGACGCCCTCAAGGAAGGCTATTACGGCAAGTTCTGAGGCGCTGCCGCGGCGCGCCGGAGTGAGAGACTACACAGATGAGTGCCCACAGGATCGCAAGCAAGATCGTCAAGTACAGGGTCGTCCGTCCGGGCGAGGAGCAGGCGGCGACCGCGAAGCGCGAGCCGCAGCAGGCAGATTCGCACGACACCAAGGTCATCTGGATGCACGAGAAAGTCGAGCGTCCCGAGGTCCTGATCGGCTCGACCTACAAGATCAAGACGCCGGTCTCCGACCACGCGATGTACGTGACGATCAACGACATCGTGCTGAACGAAGGTACCGAGCACGAGCAGCGAAGGCCGTTCGAGATCTTCATCAATTCGAAGAACCTCGATCACTTCCAGTGGATCGTGGCGCTGACCCGCATCATCTCGGCCGTGTTCCGCAAGGGCGGCGACGTGACGTTCCTGGTCGAGGAGCTGAAGGCGGTCTTCGATCCGCGGGGCGGATACTGGCAGGCCGGCGGGAAGTTCATGCCGTCGATCATCGCCGAGCTAGGGCACGTCATCGAGAAGCACCTGCAGACGATCGGGCTGCTGCGGGACCCGGAGCTCGACGAGCACCGGCTGAAGCTGATCGAGGAGAAGCGCGCCGAGTACGAGGCGCGGCAGAAACAGCAGGATGCGTTCGCACAGAGCCATTACCCGCAGGGGGCGCAGCTGTGCACCAAGTGCAGCACGGCGGCCGTGGTCATGATGGACGGCTGCATGACCTGCCTGAACTGCGGCGATTCGAAGTGCGGTTGAGCCTCGGCGGAACCGGGGCAGGTTCCCCACGCGCTCTGGCTGGATTCCCGCCGGCCACCTGATGACCCAGGGCGCCTCTGACCGGGCGCGGCGCGTACCTTCGAGGCGGCCAGCTGGCCGCCTCGTTTTTAATGCGCGGCCGGGCCGGAATTGAGCCGCGGTGCACGACTTGTCGCGTCGCATGGCTATAATTTCCGCCCTGATGGGAAATCGAAATCCGAACCTCGGCATTGCGGGGCTGCTGACGGCCCTGGCGATCCTCCCGCTCGCGGCATTCGCGCAGGGCTTCAATTCGATCTCCGGCGCGTCTGCTCCGGCCCGGCCGGGCGCGCAGGGACCGGCCGTGAATCCGTCACAGGTACCGGTCGCTGCGCCGACTCAGGGCTTCAGCTCCGTTTCCACGATGCCGGCGAAAGGCCCGCCGGCAGCAACTGCGAGCGCGGCAATTCCCGCTGCTGCGATCAGCGCGGTGGCTGGCGCATTCGCGTCGGTCTCCGGCATGACGGCGGCGCCGGCATCGGGTGAAGCGCCGAGACTGGATGTCCGCGGCGGGATTGCGGACAAGGTGCTCGTGAAGAAGTCCGAGCGGCAGCTCTACCTGATGCGTCGCGGCCAGGTCATCGCGCAGTACCCGATCAAGCTCGGCCTCAACCCGTTCGGGCACAAGCAGCGTGAGGGGGACTTCCGCACGCCCGAAGGCCGTTACGAGCTGATCCGCCGCAACCCGTCCAGCCGCTTCTTCCTCTCCATCGAGATTTCCTATCCGAACCGGGAGGACCGTGCGGTGGCCAGCGAAGCCGGATACCCGCCGGGCGGGTTGATCATGATCCATGGCCAGCCCAACGAGCCGACCAGGCCGCCGGCGTACTACGCCAGCAAGGACTGGACGGACGGCTGCATCGCGGTCAGCAACGCCGACATGATCGATATCTGGAATCGAGCACCGCTCGGGATACCGATCGAGATCAGGCCGTGACGCGCGGCACGGACGTCCTCGAACTGGCTGTCGAGGACATCGAACCGGTCGTCGATGCCAGGGTGACGCCGACTGGCAGCCTCGAGAACCTCTCGCAGCAGGAGGTGGACCGCCTGCTGGATTCCTCGCGGGGCGGACTGTATCCGCTGTTTCGCCGCTGCTCGCTGGCCGTGCTGAACGCGGGAGGGGAGACCGACGACGCGCGGGTCATCTTCGAGCGTTACGCGGATTTCGAGATCCGCATCGTCCGCAAGGCCTGGGGAATCAATCTCGAGCTGCGCAATGCGCCGCCCGCTGCCTTCGTCGACGGCCGGATGATAAGAGGTATCCAGGAGCACCTGTTCGCGGTGCTGCGCGACATCCTCTACATCCACGGCGAGGTCTACGAGCACGGCAGCGTCCAGCTGCGTGAGTCCGGCGACATCACCGACGCGATCTACCGCATCCTGCGCAATGCCGGGCTGCTGGTGCCTCGCATACGGCCGAACATCGTGGTGTGCTGGGGAGGCCACTCGATCGGGCGCGAGGAATACGACTACACGAAGCGGGTCGGCTATGAGCTCGGGCTGCGCGGGATGGACGTATGCACAGGCTGCGGTCCGGGCGCGATGAAGGGTCCGATGAAGGGGGCCGCCATCGGTCACTCGAAGCAGCGGATCCGCGCGGGACGCTACATGGGCCTGACGGAACCCGGGATCGTCGCCGCGGAGCCGCCGAATGCGATCGTCAACGAGCTGGTGATCCTGCCGGACATCGAGAAGCGGCTCGAGGCGTTCGTGCGCGTCGGGCACGGCATCGTCGTGTTCCCCGGCGGCGCGGGTACCGCGGAGGAAATCCTGTACCTGCTCGGGATATTGCTCGACCCCGCCAACGAGAGCCAGCCGCTGCCGCTGGTGTTCACCGGGCCTGCCTCCAGCGCCGGCTACTTCGAGGAGATCCAGCGCTTCCTGGCCGCGACGCTCGGGCCGCGCGCGCTGGAGTGCTTCCGGGTGATCATCGGGGATCCCGCCGACGTGGCCCGGGCAATGACGCGCGGCATGGACGCTGTGCGCGAGTTCAGGCGTCGTCACAGCGACGCCTACAACTACAACTGGCTGCTGCGGGTTGCTACCGAGCTGCAGCAGCCGTTCGAGGTCAGCCACGAGTCGATGGCACGGCTGCGACTCGAGCCGGGACTGCCGCCGCATCAGCTGGCTTCCGAGCTGCGACGGGCGTTCTCGGGCATCGTCACCGGAAACGTCAAGGAGCACGGCATCCGGATGATCGAGGATGGCGGGCCGTTCGAGCTGCGCGGGACGCCGGAGCTGCTCGGGCCGCTGGACGCCCTGCTGCGCAGCTTCGTGCGCGATCGCCGCATGAAGATCGCCGGCGAATACCAACCCTGCTACCGGATCGTCGGCTGACTCTGATCTTGTGACCCAGTACCGGACGCGAATGACAGCGACCGGTTAGGTTTGCCGGAGAGCATGGATCATCCGGCATGAGTGAAAAGAAGCAGGGCGTCCTCGTTGAGGAGGCGGCAGCCGCCCGCCCGGAGCGTCGCTTGAAGATCGCGGCGGCAGCGGAAGGCTGGGAGGCCTATAACGCCTGGTTGCTGCGGGTTCGGCAGAACGCTGGCCCGACCTCGCGACAGGCAGTCATCGCCAAGGCCCTCTACAGCGTGTCCAGCTACAAGACCTGGGCCGAGAAGGCCAAGGGAGCGTTCGACGGCAAGAAGTGATAGGCCGTGCACGAGGCGCGGCGGTATCATATGTATAGGCCCGCTCGCGAGTAGCGGGCCCCGAAAGTTCTGCTATGGAACGCCTGCTCAAATGGCTCGATGACCTCGACGACGCGCTCGCGATGGTCAGGGCACACGCGCCGGCCATCATCGTGACCCTGGTCCTGCTCGCCTGCTTCCTCGCGGCGGTGGGCGCCGCGTTCGTCTTCGGTCCGCCTACGCTGCTTGCCG
Source organism: Steroidobacteraceae bacterium (assembly GCA_035470225.1). Taxonomy (GTDB): domain Bacteria; phylum Pseudomonadota; class Gammaproteobacteria; order Steroidobacterales; family Steroidobacteraceae; genus DATIRA01. The sequence goes on from DATIRA010000051.1 coordinate 8,501, forward strand.
CACCCTGATCGCCGGTGGCCAGGATCACCCGGCCAGCGACGGATTGAGCGAGTAGGTACCTGTCAGCTTCGCCTCGGCCAGCACGTGGCCCGCGAGCGCCTTGCGCACGTCTGGGCCCGTGAAGTCGCCGTCGACCGGGCAACGGGCCAGGTCCGTCGCCAGCAGCACGAAGTCGTAATGGTGCAGGCGCTCGTCGTTCCAGGGCGGGCAGGGTCCATCGTAGCCGAAGTATTTCCCCTCCATGTCGGCATCGCCGGCGAACCAGAGCGTGTAGTCGTTCAGGCCCTGGCGCGACCCCGCGGGGCCGGGCGGGTT
>DATIRA010000052.1:0-2281 GCA_035470225.1 Steroidobacteraceae bacterium
TCGTACTGGAAGCGGGCCAGCTTCTCGACGTTGGCGGCGAGCATTGTTCCGAACTCGGTCGCGGGTGCGAAGGCACGGCCGGCCTGTTCAACATAATCCTGAAACGCGCTGAATTCGGTCTTCTTCGTCGCCATGGAACAATCCTCCTCATTAGGTCGCTTGATTCTAAGCCCTGTTATTGTGCAGTGCAACATCAGAACCATGAGGCCGCACCGTATTGCCCGTGGATTCTCGTGAGTGGCTATAGCATTGTTTTATATGAATAAAAAGTCGCATCGCAAGCGGAAGTCGGCGCCAGGGCACCCCTGCTTGTTGCAGTGCGGGTGGCTGGAATTTTGCGTCGCACAATCACCGCGGTCGCGCCAGACCCGAATCCTGGGCCGGCATGCTCGCAGCGACGTACACTGTGCCGGCAATATCGAAGGGGTCCGGCAATGAGTGAAGATGCAAGGGCAGCGGCCTTCGCCAGCCTGTCTGCGGGGGTCGGTCGCGAGGTGCACGTCAGCGACTGGCTGCAGGTGACCCAGCAGCGCGTGAACGAGTTCGCCGAGGCGACCGGCGACCACCAGTGGATCCACGTCGACGTCGAGCGTGCCGCCCGCGAGTCCCCCTGGCGTACGACCATTGCCCATGGCTACCTGACGCTTTCGCTGTACCCGATGCTCCGCGGGCTCGTGGACGCGCAGACTCCGCCTTATCCCGGCGTGCGCCAGGTGATCAATTACGGGCTCGACAAGCTGCGATTTCCGAATGCGGTCAAGGTCGGCGCGCGAATTCGTGCCCGCTGCACGATCCTGAGGGTCGACGAGATCCCGGGGGCATTGCAGATCGCGGAGCAGTACACGGTGGAGATCGAGGGTGAATCGAAACCCGCATGCGTCGCGGAAGCGATCATGCGACTGTACTTCTGATGTCCGGCGCTTCGCTGCTCATTCCCGGTCGGAATGAGCCGGCACGCGGGCTTCACATATAGTCGAAAAACAGACAGCGCAGGGGGAGGAATCCGACAGTGATCTACGACAGCATTCTGCAGACCATCGGGCGCACGCCGATCGTCCGTGTCAATCGCCTCGCGCCAGGCCACGTGGACATGTACGTGAAGTGCGAGTTCTTCAACCCGCTGTCCTCGGTCAAGGACCGCCTCGCGATCGCAATCATCGAGGACGCCGAGCGCAGCGGGGCGCTGAAGCCCGGCCAGACGGTCGTCGAGGCCACCTCCGGCAACACCGGCATCGCGCTCGCGATGGTCTGCGCGGCCAAGGGCTATCCGTTCGTCGCGCTGATGGTCGAGACCTTCTCGGTGGAGCGACGCAAGATCATGCGCATGCTGGGCGCCAAGGTCATCCTGACGCCGGCCGCGGAGCGGGGCAGCGGCATGGTGCGCAAGGCCGAGGAACTCGCGAAGAAGCACGGCTGGTTTCTCGCGCGCCAGTTCGAGAACCCGGCCAATCCCGCCTACCACCGGCAGACGACCGGGGCGGAGATCCTGAGTGATTTCGCCGGCCGCCGACTCGACGCCTTCGTGACGGGCTGGGGCACGGGCGGCACGCTGACCGGAGCCGGCGAGTTGATCCGGCTCGCGCGACCCGAGGTCCGGATCGTCGCGACAGAGCCCGCGGCCGCGTCGTTGCTGGCGGGCGCCGAGTGGAAGCCCCACAAGATACAGGGCTGGACGCCGGACTTTGTGCCGCAGGTGCTGAACCGGGCCGTGCCGCACGAGATCGTGCCCGTCACCGACGAGGAATCGATTGCCGCGGCGCGGTCCCTTGCCTCGAAGGAGGGCATCTTTTGCGGGATCTCCGCCGGAGGCACTTTTGCCGCGGCACTGAAGGTCGCGGAGAAGGCCGCGAAGGGGTCCGTGATTCTCGCGATGTTGCCTGACACCGGCGAGCGCTACATGTCGACTCCGTTGTTCGAGGGCATCGAAGAAGGATCCGACCCCGAACCCTGACCGGGCGGACGGGGACCGGCAGCGCCGGGAGGGACCCGCGGCCCGGCGGGTCCGCAGCCCGGCGTCTCGATGCATCTTCGCGGCGATGACTTGCGAAGTGGTGCGATAATCCGCGCCCGTCGTCGCATCGACCCTGCCAGAAGCCGCTCCAGATGTCCGATTCCGTCAAGAAGGTGCTGACCGGCGCCGTCATCGGCGCGCTGCTGGTCGGCTTCCTGTGGCATGCGTCGCTGCGGCGGGGCGGGCCTGCTCCAGCCGCTCCGCCGGCGGGCGGCGGCGGCACGCGGCCGGCCGTGGCCGTGGTCACAGCGCCGGTGCGAGCGGAGCGGC
>DATIRA010000053.1:0-3520 GCA_035470225.1 Steroidobacteraceae bacterium
ACCATGAAGCCGGTGATGTTCTGCAGGAACAGCAGCGGGATGCGTCGCCGGTTGCAGAGCTCCACGAAGTGCGCGCCCTTCAGCGCCGACTCAGAGAACAACACGCCATTATTCGCGACCACGCCAACCGGATAACCGCCGATGCGCGCGAAGCCGCAGACCAGCGTGCTGCCGTACAACGCCTTGAACTCATCGAGCTCGGATGCGTCCACGATTCGCGCGATCACCTCGCGCACGTCGTAGGGATGGCGGGTATCGCGGGGCACGATTCCGTACAAGTCCGAGACCGGATAGCGCGGCGCTCTGGCGGGTTCGGGGGGCGGACGCGAACCGCGTCGATTGAGGTTGCCGACCAGCCTGCGCGCCATCCACAGCGCGTGCGCATCATTGTCCGCGAGGTGATCGACGACGCCGGACTGGCGTGCGTGAACGTCGCCTCCGCCGAGCGTCTCGGCGTCGACACGCTCGCCGGTGGCTGCCTGTACCAGCGGCGGACCGCCGAGGAAGATCGTCCCCTGCTCGCGCACGATGATCGACTCGTCGCACATCGCCGGCACGTACGCGCCGCCCGCCGTGCACGAGCCCATCACGACCGCGAGCTGCGGGACCGCGAGCGCAGACATCCGGGCCTGGTTGTAGAAGATGCGCCCGAAATGCTCACGGTCCGGAAACACGTCATCCTGCCGCGGCAGGAAGGCGCCGCCGGAATCCACCAGGTAGATGCAGGGCAGCCGGTTCTCGAGCGCGACCTCCTGCGCCCGCAGGTGCTTCTTGACCGTGATCAGGTAGTAGGTGCCACCCTTCACGGTCGCGTCGTTGCCGACGATCATGCACTCGAGGCCATTCACGCAGCCGATGCCAGTCACCAGACCGCCGGCCGGAATCCAGTCGCCATAAAGCTCGTGGCCGGCCAGCTGCCCAAGCTCGAGAAACGGCGAGCCCGGATCCAGCAGCCGATCGATGCGGTCGCGCACGAACATCTTGTCCCGGCTCTCGTGCTGGGCGCGCGCCGCGGCGGAACCTCCCTCGCGGATCCGGCCGACCAGTGCATGCAGCTCTTCGGCAAGGCCGCGGTTCACGGCCTCGTTGGCCGAGAACTCGGGCGCTGCGCGGTCCACCCTGGTTTCGATCATGCTCACCACTTACTCCTCAGCGCCGGTCCGGGCGACCGGCGAGTTCCAGGGTCTGCTCCGCCTGTCGCAGGTGCGGACGATCCAGCATGCGGCCGTCCAGCGACACCGCGCCCTGTCCCGCCGCCGCCGCGAACGCGTCGATCACGCGCCGGGCCGAGTCGATCTCGGCGGCCGACGGCGCAAACGCCGCATGGATGGCCGGCACCTGCGCGGGATGGATCGCGAGTTTTCCGGCGAACCCGTGGCACCGCGACAGGCGCGCATTACGCTCCACGACTACCGGGTCGCGAATCTCAGTGTCCACGGTGTCGATCGCCGCGACTTCGGCCGCGGCTGCGACCAGCAGGCAGGTCGAGCGAGCAAGCTCATAGGTGAACTCGAGCCGGCCCTGCTCGTCCCGGTTGCGGAGCGCCCCCACGTCGGCTGAAAGGTCCTCGGCGCCCCAGGTGAATCCGATGACGCGCGGCGGACACGCTGCGAAGCTCGCGGCGTTCAGCACGGCCGTCGCGCACTCCGTGATCAGTGGCAGCATCGGCGTGCTGCCGGGCACCAGCCCGCTGCGCAGCTCGAGCGCCTCCAGCCAGTGATCGAGCCGCTCCAGGTCGTCGCCGCTGCGCGCCTTGGGCAGCACGATTCCATCGGGGCGGGCACCGATCACCGCGACCAAGTCCTGCAACGCGTCGGCGGTCGCTACCGGATTGATCCGGACCCAGAGCGGCATCGGGCGGTCCGCTCTGGCCAGGAACCCGGCAACGGCCTCGCGGGCGAGCGGCCGGCGCTCTGCCAGCACGGCATCCTCCAGGTCGAGGATCACCGCGTCGGCGCCCGCGGCAACGGCCTTGCCGAAGCGGTCGGCCCGGTCGCCGGGCACGAACAGCATCGAGCGCATCACGCGGGGATGACCCGGCGCTTCATCAGCGCAGTGCGCTTGCAGACAGCCACCTCCTCGTCCCGCTGGTTGAAGCAACGGTGGATGAACACGACGATACCGGCTTCCGGACGGGAGCGGCTCGTGCGCATCTCGTGCACGATCGTCTCGGTGCGCAGCGTGTCCCCCGGGTACACCGGGCGCGGGAATCGCACTTGGTCCCAGCCGAGGTTCGCGATCGTCGTGCCGAGCGTCGTGTCGGCCACCGAGACGCCGACCATCAGGCTCAGCGTGAAGCAGCTGTTGACGATGCGGCTGCCGAACTCGGTGCCCTTCATGTACTCCTCATCGAGGTGCAGCGCGGCGGGGTTGTGCGTCATCGAACTGAAGATGAGGTTGTCCGCTTCGGTGACCGTCCGGCGCAGCACGTGATCGAAGCGCATGCCGACGCTGAACTCCTCGTAGTAAAGGCCGCCCATCGCCATGACTCACTCCGTCGCCGCGAACATCTCGCGGCCGATCAGCATGCGCCGGATCTCGCTGGTGCCGGCGCCGATCTCGTAGAGCTTGGCGTCCCGCAGCAGTCGGCCGGTCGGGTAGTCGTTGATGTAGCCGTTGCCGCCGAGCGCCTGGATCGCCTGCAGGGCGACCTGCGTGGCCTGCTCTGAGGCGAGCAGGATGCAGCCCGCCGCGTCCATGCGCGTGGTCCGTCCCTCGTCGCAGGCACGCGCGACCGCGTAGACGTAGGCACGACAGGCGCTGGTCATCGTGTACATGTCGGCAAGCTTCGCCTGCATCAGCTGGAAGGTTCCGATCGGCTGGCCGAACTGCTTGCGCTCATGGACGTACGGCACGACCGCGTCGAGACAGGCGCGCATCAGTCCGAGCGGACCACCGGCCAGCACGACGCGCTCGTAGTCGAGTCCGCTCATCAGTACCCTTGCGCCACGCCCGACCTCGCCGAGCACGTTTTCCGCCGGCACCTCGCAATTCTCGAACACCAGCTCGCAGGTGTCGGAGCCGCGCATGCCGATCTTGTCGAGTTTCTGCGCCGTACCATAGCCCTTCATGCCCTTCTCGATCAGGAAGGCCGTGACACCCCTGGTCCCGAGCGACGGGTCCACCGTCGCGTAGACGACCAGCACGTCCGCGCCCGGGCCGTTAGTGATCCACATCTTGTTGCCGTTCAGGACGTAGTTGTCGCCGTGGCGTTCTGCACGCAGTCGCATGCCCATCACGTCCGATCCGGCGCCGGTCTCGCTCATTGCCAGCGCGCCGAGGTGCTCGCCGGAGATCAGCCTGGGCAGGTAGCGACGCTTCTGCTCGTCGGTTCCCCAGCGCCGCAACTGGTTGACGCAGAGATTGGAATGGGCGCCATAGGACAGCCCTACCGAAGCCGAGGCCCGGCTGATTTCCTCCAGCGCGACCACGTGCGCGAGGTACCCGAGCCCGGTGCCGCCCCACTCCGGCTCCACGGTGATGCCGAGCAGCCCGAGCTCGCCGAGCCGGGGCCAGAGGT